>NZ_JBEZEH010000221.1:0-11535 GCF_040648775.1 Micromonospora sp. NPDC049089 | reverse complement strand
GGTCGGCCAACTCGCGGCCGAGCTGGGTGTCGACCGGCTGCTCGTGGTGGGTGAGCCGGCCGCGCCGATCCACGAAGCGAGCGGATCGACGAGCCGTTCGAGCTGTGGTCGTGACCGGGCCGGTGCGGATGCCGTACCGGGTTGCGCCGGGCAGAGTGGAGGCATGACGACCGACCTGCACGGCCCGCTGTCCGCGTACGCCGAAAGGCTGCACGCCACCATCGGCGATCGGCACCACGTCGCCTCCCCGCTCGGCGCCTGGCTGCTGCTGGCACTCAGCGCCGCCACGACCGAAGCCGGCCAGGCGGCCGGCTCGCTCCGGGCCGACGCCGACCCGGCGAGCGGGTCGGAGACGGCGGCCGGGTCAGAAACAGCGGCCGGGTCGGCGACGGCGGCCCGCCCGGACGCGGCGGGCGAGGGGCTGGCGGCGGCGCTGGGCACCGACCTGACCAGCGCGGCCGACGTGGCGCGCGTCCTGTTGGACGCACCGCATCCGCTGGTCGCAGCCGCCACCGCGCTGTGGCTCCGCAGCCGTCGGCCGGTCGACGAATCGGCCGGGTGGCGGGCCACGCTCCCCACAGCGACCGAGGTCGACATCCTCCCCGACCAGGCCGGTTTGGACGCGTGGGCGCGCGAGCACACGGACGGCCTGATCGAGACGTTCCCCCTGAAGGTCAGCCAGGACGTGGTGTTCGCGCTGGCCAGCGCGCTGGCCACCCGGATCTCCTGGGCCGAGCCGTTCGACGTCACCGACGCCCACGCGCTCGGTCCCGACAGCGCGTGGAGGGGCGACCTGCGGCAGGTGCTGCGCAGCCCGAGCCACGGGCACCGGGGCGCCATCGTCGCGACCGAGCGGGCCGGTGACGTGATCGTGCACGCCGCCAGCGCCCAGCCGAGCGAGGGCGCGGGGCTGGTGGTCCTCTCGGTGGCCGCCGCGCCGCACGTCCCGGCGGCCGATGTGCTCGCCGCCGCGTACCGGCTCAGCGTTGGCGCTGCCGACGGCGCGCAACCGGCGGGTCGGCGCTCACTGTTCGACCTGCCGCTCGGCGAGACGCCCCTCTGGACGCTGCGCGAGGAGCGGGTACGGACCCACGCCCGCGACGGCCGCGAGGAGCGGCACCAGGCGGTGCTCCCCTGCTGGTCGGCGCGGAGCGAGCACGATCTGACCGCCGAGACGCTGGGCTTCGAGGCCGCGGCCGCGACGCTGGCCCGGGCACTCGACCAACCGGTCCAGGGATTCGAGGCGGGTCAGGTGGCGATGGCCCGGTACGGCCGGTACGGGTTCGAGGCAGCGGCGGTGACCGGGATGTTCGGCACGGTCAGCCTGCCCCCGGAGGGGGTCGCCCGCACCGCCGAGCTGCGCTTCGGCCACCCGTACGCGGTGGTGGCCGTCGCCACCGACACCCGGGCCGACGGCTTCACCGGCCGGTGCCTGGGGTTGCATGTCTCCTGGGCCTGGTTCCCGGCGCCGGCCGAGGTGGTGGGGTAGTACATTGAGGGCTGCGGGGTGCCGGCAGTCCCGCCGCCCCACCCCCGACCGCGCCCGGTCACTTAGTTGTTGGGGTCGAAGTCGCAACTATCGTCGTAGGGACCCCCGTATCCGCCGTTGCGCAAATTGGCGGTTATCTCGAAGTAGTTACCCTCCCACGAATTGTGGTAGCGCAGTTTGGAATACGCTACCGCCGCGCCGTAGTCCTTGAGGAAGAAGGCGGGCGCTCCGATCTTGTAGGTGGTCCACTGCTGAGCGTGGAACGCCTCGTGTCGCATGAGGTCCGGTCCACTGCTCTCGGCGATCGCGCGACCGTACTTGTCCTGGAGACACACGCGACTCCTGGCTTCGTATCGAAGCTTCTCTTTGAACTTGTCGCGACCCTTGAAGAAGAAATAGTCGCCTGTCGTCTGCGGCTGGTCGTCTAGCGGCGGCGTCTCGCCAAAACAGACCTTCTGCCACAGATCCTTGAAGCAGGACGAGCCATGTCTCGTCGCCCACCCCAACCCGGCGGCGTTGCTCAGGTTCCAGGTGTTCTCGGAGCGGACCACCGTCGAGGCCGACGGGACCCAGAACGGCACCTCGCTGGCCACCGGGCTGTACGACGAAGCGGACTCGTTGATGGCGACCACTCTGAACTCGTAGACGTCACGACTGTTGTCGGTGTACCAGGTAAATGCTGTGTCCGTGGTGTTGTAGACGGCCGTCCAGTCGCGCCGCTCCCACTTGTTACGGAGTTGGACCTGATAGTAAGGCACGCCGCAATCGGTCGTGACGGATCGTGACCACTTCAGATCCACCCGGGCATCGCCAGGGGTGGCATAGAACGACCGCGCCGGCCCTGGCGTCGGAGCCACTGGCTTGGCGCTGACGGTGTTGCTGAGTGGGCTCTCCCCGCTGATGTTGTCGGCCAGTATCCGGAACTGGTAGGTGTGCGTGTTGATGAGAATGTCCATCTTGATGGTGGACAAGCCGACGATGGGATAAATCCCGCGCGTCCAGTTCTGGCCGGACGTCGCGTCACGGTACTCGATCCAGTGATAGACGTTCTTCGTGGCACTCGGCGTCCAGCTCAGCGTGACGCTCCCGCAGCCGACCGACGTCACCTTGAGGCCAGAGGGCGCCTGCGGTATGGGCGGCATCGGTCGTACGCTCACCACATTGGACGGGCTGCTCTCGCCAGCGACGTTGCTGGCGCGGACACGGTATTCGTAGACATGCCCGTTGCTCAGGTAACCCATGGTGATGCTGGTCCCACCCGGGACCGGATACTCGGCCCGTCGCCAACTCTGACCCGCGGTGACGTCCCGGTACTCGATCAGGTAGTAGGCGTTGGGGAATGTGCTCGCACTCCAACTGAGGGTGGCCTCGCCGTCACCAGCCCTCGCAGTCAGATTCGAGGGAGGGCCGGGAAGCGGGGGTAAGGGCTTGGCCGAGACGGTGTTGGACGCCGGGCTCTGTCCGCCCGCATTCGACGCCGTCACCCTGAAGTCGTACCAGTGCCCGTTCTCCAGGAACTGCATCGTGATCGAGTTGCCGTCGATCGGCAACGGGGTTCGCTGCCACGACTGCCCAGCGGTGGTGTCCCGGAAGTAGACGAAGTATTGGGCGTTGGGGGTCGCGGACCGGGACCAGGACAGGGTGACCTTGCCATCGCCCGCCTGGGCCGAGAGGTTCGACGGCGGCGACGGCAGACTGTAGTAGGCGGTGGCCTGGACCGACGACGACTTCGACCCCTCGCCGGCAACGTTCATCGCGGCGACCCGGTACTCGTAGACATGCCCGTGGAGGAGATACTCCATCGTGATCGAGGTCTCGCTGCTGAGGTATTCGAGCCGGGTGAAGGTGCTCTGACCTGCGGTGACGTCTCGCCAGTAGATGGCGGAGTACGCGCCGGCCACGGGGGTGTCCCAGTTCAGTTCGATCTTTCCTTCGCCCATCGCGGCGGCACGGAGGTTGGTCGGAGCGCCCGGGAGGGCGTACGACGAGGTCGCGCTCGCGGCCGTACTGCTCGGTCCCTCGCCAGCCGCGTTCGTGGCCGCGACCTTGAACTCGTAGCGATGCCCGTGGGTCAGGTACTGGGCGGTGGCCGCGGTGCCCTCCGTGACCGGGTAGGGCCACGCCTTGAACACGGACTCGCCCGCCGTCACGTCGCGTTGGTAGACGCGGTACCACACGTTGGTGCTGACCGCCTGCCAGGAGAGTTGAATGGTCCCGTCGGACTTCGCCACGGCGGACAGGCTCGCTGGCGCGGCCGGCAGTGCCGGCGCGGGAGTCACCGCCGCGACGTTGCTCGCCGGTCCCTCGCCGGCGCCGTTCGTCGCGGAGATCTTGAACTCGTACTGGTGTCCATTGGCGAGATAGAGCGCCTTCGCGGTGGTGCCCTCGGTCACCGGGTACGGCCACGGCGTGAAAGCCGTCTCGCCAGCGGTCACGTCGCGTTGGTAGATGCGGTACCACACGTTCGGGCCGGGAGCCTGCCAGCTGAGAGTCGCCTGACCGTCACCGCGGGTGGCCGTCAGGGCCGTCGGCGCACCGGGTAGGGGGAACGTGGCGGTCGCGCGGGCGGCGTTGGAATGGGCCGACTCCCCGCCCTGGTTGGTGGCGGCCACCTTGAATTCGTACTCGTGACCGTGCAGCAGGTAGGTGGCTGTCGCGGTGGTCATGTCCACGACCGGCAACGGCCAGGCCGTGAAGGTGGTCTCCCCCGCGGTGATGTCCCGTTGGTAGACCCGATGCCACACCCTGCCCGGCGGCGCGGTCCAGGACAGTGCCACGTCCCCGTTCGGTCGTGCTGTCGCCACAAGGCCGGTGGGCGCTGCCGGCACCGCGTAGCTGGCTGTGGCCCGAGCCGTCGACGACCACGGTCCCTCCCCGCCACCGCCGACGGATCGTACGCGGAACTCGTATTCGGCTTGGTGGTCGAGCAGGCTGACAGTGAGAGTGGTGGCGGATCCGTCAGGGTGCGCGAGTGGCAGCCACTCGGTCTTACCCGCGGTGATGTCCAGGCGTTCGACCTGGTAGTACCAGGCCCGCTCGGCCGGCTGCCAGTTCAGCGCGATGTCGCCCGATGTCTTCGCGGTGGCGACCAGGCCGGTGGGCGCGGGAGGGGGCTCCACGCGAACCGTCGCCGACGCCGTGTTCGAGGCCTGCCCTTCGCCAACCTCGTTCTCGGCGGTGATCTTGTACTCGTAGAGATGACTGTCTCGCAGCAGGGTGAGGTCGATGCTGGTCGCACCTGTCGAGGCAGGAAGTCGGACCCACTGGATCTGTCCGACGGTCGTGTCCCGCTGGTAGATCCAGTACTTGAGCCCTTGGCCGGTCGGCCCCTGCCAGGCGAGGTGGACGCCCCCCACCGCGTCCGCGGTCGCGGTGAGGTTGGTGGGCGCCGCCGGTAGCCGCGTCGGGTCTGGGACCGCTCGGGGCCAGTCGATCTCGATGAATCGCGGCCGGTAGATGGAGACGTCGGCGATGGAATCTTCCGTGTTGAGGGCGTTGACGTTATACGACAGAAGCAGCTTGCCGGGTCGCGCCAGAGCCTGGTGTATCGACGTGTCGTAGACGATGGTGGGAGGTGTATTTCCCGCCTCCGGCGCCCGCGCCAACTCTGTCGGCCCACTGAAGGGCCCGGTAGGCGAGTCCGCGAAGTAGGCGACGATCACGTTGTTGAAGACCAGGTGGGTGTCCACCGTCGTCATGACGTAACGCCCGTCCAGCTTGCTGACCGTGAACGCCGTGCCGACTCCACTGACGATTCGCGCCGAGGAGTTTTCGTCCGTGGACCAGGCAGAACCATTCCAGAACTGCCATTGCCCGGCCAATCCCCCGATCGGGACCCGCGCTGCGTGAGCAAACTTGAAATCCGCCGTGTGTTCCGATCCGTACACGTAGGTGTATCCGTTGTCGTTCACCAACGTCTGCCCCCAGGTGATCCGGGGGCTGTATGGCAGCTCTCGCACCTGGGTGACCGTGAGCGCCGGAAGGCTCAGCGTGACGAGCGCGTTTCCAGTCGGCGCGACGTCCAGGTTCCCGGGGCCGGTGGCCTCGTACCTGTTGACGAGAACTTCGAGGTTGTTGCCGGTGACAACCGCACCCGCGACCCAGCAACCGAGGCCGACGCTGTCGTCGCACATGAGAGACTTGGGAGCGCTCGACGTCCCGCCGTGCAGGGTAGTGGTGAGCGCGGATCCCTCCTGCACCACGAGCGTGTTGTGCACCATCGGAGAATTGACCGGACATTTTCGGTCCTCCTGCCGGACGGCAGACTGGCATGGCTCTTCTCGGACACATTCCTGGGCTTGGTAAATGCTGACGGGTCACGTCCGGTCAATTCTCCGATGGTGCACAACACGCTCGTGGTGCAGGAGGGATCCGCGCTCACCACTACCCTGCACGGCGGGACGTCGAGCGCTCCCAAGTCTCTCATGTGCGACGACAGCGTCGGCCTCGGTTGCTGGGTCGCGGGTGCGGTTGTCACCGGCAACAACCTCGAAGTTCTCGTCAACAGGTACGAGGCCACCGGCCCCGGGAACCTGGACGTCGCGCCGACTGGAAACGCGCTCGTCACGCTGAGCCTTCCGGCGCTCACGGTCACCCAGGTGCGAGAGCTGCCATACAGCCCCCGGATCACCTGGGGGCAGACGTTGGTGAACGACAACGGATACACCTACGTGTACGGATCGGAACACACGGCGGATTTCAAGTTTGCTCACGCAGCGCGGGTCCCGATCGGGGGATTGGCCGGGCAATGGCAGTTCTGGAATGGTTCTGCCTGGTCCACGGACGAAAACTCCTCGGCGCGAATCGTCAGTGGAGTCGGCACGGCGTTCACGGTCAGCAAGCTGGACGGGCGTTACGTCATGACGACGGTGGACACCCACCTGGTCTTCAACAACGTGATCGTCGCCTACTTCGCGGACTCGCCTACCGGGCCCTTCAGTGGGCCGACAGAGTTGGCGCGGGCGCCGGAGGCGGGAAATACACCTCCCACCATCGTCTACGACACGTCGATACACCAGGCTCTGGCGCGACCCGGCAAGCTGCTTCTGTCGTATAACGTCAACGCCCTCAACACGGAAGATTCCATCGCCGACGTCTCCATCTACCGGCCGCGATTCATCGAGATCGACTGGCCCCGAGCGGTCCCAGACCCGACGCGGCTACCGGCGGCGCCCACCAACCTCACCGCGACCGCGGACGCGGTGGGGGGCGTCCACCTCGCCTGGCAGGGGCCGACCGGCCAAGGGCTCAAGTACTGGATCTACCAGCGGGACACGACCGTCGGACAGATCCAGTGGGTCCGACTTCCTGCCTCGACAGGTGCGACCAGCATCGACCTCACCCTGCTGCGAGACAGTCATCTCTACGAGTACAAGATCACCGCCGAGAACGAGGTTGGCGAAGGGCAGGCCTCGAACACGGCGTCGGCGACGGTTCGCGTGGAGCCCCCTCCCGCGCCCACCGGCCTGGTCGCCACCGCGAAGACATCGGGCGACATCGCGCTGAACTGGCAGCCGGCCGAGCGGGCCTGGTACTACCAGGTCGAACGCCTGGACATCACCGCGGGTAAGACCGAGTGGCTGCCACTCGCGCACCCTGACGGATCCGCCACCACTCTCACTGTCAGCCTGCTCGACCACCAAGCCGAATACGAGTTCCGCGTACGATCCGTCGGCGGTGGCGGGGAGGGACCGTGGTCGTCGACGGCTCGGGCCACAGCCAGCTACGCGGTGCCGGCAGCGCCCACCGGCCTTGTGGCGACAGCACGACCGAACGGGGACGTGGCACTGTCCTGGACCGCGCCGCCGGGCAGGGTGTGGCATCGGGTCTACCAACGGGACATCACCGCGGGGGAGACCACCTTCACGGCCTGGCCGTTGCCGGTCGTGGACATGACCACCGCGACAGCCACCTACCTGCTGCACGGTCACGAGTACGAATTCAAGGTGGCCGCCACCAACCAGGGCGGGGAGTCGGCCCATTCCAACGCCGCCCGCGCGACCGCCACGTTCCCCCTACCCGGTGCGCCGACGGCCCTGACGGCCACCCGCGGTGACGGTCAGGCGACTCTCAGCTGGCAGGCTCCCGGCCCGAACGTGTGGTACCGCATCTACCAACGCGACGTGACCGCTGGCGAGACGGCTTTCACGCCGTGGCCGTACCCGGTGACCGAGGGCACCACCGCGAAGGCGCTCTATCTCGCCAATGGACACCAGTACGAGTTCAAGATCTCCGCGACGAACGGCGCCGGCGAGGGACCGGCGAGCAACGTCGCGGCGGTGACTCCCGCGCCGGCACTGCCGGCCGCGCCAGCGAGCCTGTCCGCCGTGGCGAAGTCCGACGGGACCATTCAACTCTCCTGGCAGGCGGTCAGCACCAACGTGTGGTACCGCGTCTACCAACGCGACGTGACGGCGGGCGAGTCCGTGTTCAAGGCGTGGCCCTACCCGGTCACGGAGGGCACCGCGGCCACCGCCCAGTACCTGACCCACGGGCATCGCTACGAGTTCAAGGTCGCGGCCACGAACGCGGCTGGCGAGGGACCGAGCAGTACGGCCGCGAGCGCGACCTCGTCGTACGCCCTCCCGGGCGCTCCGACCAACCTCCGTGCCGCCGCGATGGGCGAAGGAAAGATCGAACTGAACTGGGACACCCCCGTGGCCGGCGCGTACTCCGCCATCTACTGGCGAGACGTCACCGCAGGTCAGAGCACCTTCACCCGGCTCGAATACCTCAGCAGCGAGACCTCGATCACGATGGAGTATCTCCTCCACGGGCATGTCTACGAGTACCGGGTCGCCGCGATGAACGTTGCCGGCGAGGGGTCGAAGTCGTCGTCGGTCCAGGCCACCGCCTACTACAGTCTGCCGTCGCCGCCGTCGAACCTCTCGGCCCAGGCGGGCGATGGCAAGGTCACCCTGTCCTGGTCCCGGTCCGCGACCCCCAACGCCCAATACTTCGTCTACTTCCGGGACACCACCGCTGGGCAGTCGTGGCAGCGAACCCCGTTGCCGATCGACGGCAACTCGATCACGATGCAGTTCCTGGAGAACGGGCACTGGTACGACTTCAGGGTGACGGCGTCGAATGCGGGCGGACAGAGCCCGGCGTCCAACACCGTCTCGGCCAAGCCCTTACCCCCGCTTCCCGGCCCTCCCTCGAATCTGACTGCGAGGGCTGGTGACGGCGAGGCCACCCTCAGTTGGAGTGCGAGCACATTCCCCAACGCCTACTACCTGATCGAGTACCGGGACGTCACCGCGGGTCAGAGTTGGCGACGGGCCGAGTATCCGGTCCCGGGTGGGACCAGCATCACCATGGGTTACCTGAGCAACGGGCATGTCTACGAATACCGTGTCCGCGCCAGCAACGTCGCTGGCGAGAGCAGCCCGTCCAATGTGGTGAGCGTACGACCGATGCCGCCCATACCGCAGGCGCCCTCTGGCCTCAAGGTGACGTCGGTCGGCTGCGGGAGCGTCACGCTGAGCTGGACGCCGAGTGCCACGAAGAACGTCTATCACTGGATCGAGTACCGTGACGCGACGTCCGGCCAGAACTGGACGCGCGGGATTTATCCCATCGTCGGCTTGTCCACCATCAAGATGGACATTCTCATCAACACGCACACCTACCAGTTCCGGATACTGGCCGACAACATCAGCGGGGAGAGCCCACTCAGCAACACCGTCAGCGCCAAGCCAGTGGCTCCGACGCCAGGGCCGGCGCGGTCGTTCTATGCCACCCCTGGCGATGCCCGGGTGGATCTGAAGTGGTCACGATCCGTCACGACCGATTGCGGCGTGCCTTACTATCAGGTCCAACTCCGTAACAAGTGGGAGCGGCGCGACTGGACGGCCGTCTACAACACCACGGACACAGCATTTACCTGGTACACCGACAACAGTCGTGACGTCTACGAGTTCAGAGTGGTCGCCATCAACGAGTCCGCTTCGTCGTACAGCCCGGTGGCCAGCGAGGTGCCGTTCTGGGTCCCGTCGGCCTCGACGGTGGTCCGCTCCGAGAACACCTGGAACCTGAGCAACGCCGCCGGGTTGGGGTGGGCGACGAGACATGGCTCGTCCTGCTTCAAGGATCTGTGGCAGAAGGTCTGTTTTGGCGAGACGCCGCCGCTAGACGACCAGCCGCAGACGACAGGCGACTATTTCTTCTTCAAGGGTCGCGACAAGTTCAAAGAGAAGCTTCGATACGAAGCCAGGAGTCGCGTGTGTCTCCAGGACAAGTACGGTCGCGCGATCGCCGAGAGCAGTGGACCGGACCTCATGCGACACGAGGCGTTCCACGCTCAGCAGTGGACCACCTACAAGATCGGAGCGCCCGCCTTCTTCCTCAAGGACTACGGCGCGGCGGTAGCGTATTCCAAACTGCGCTACCACAATTCGTGGGAGGGTAACTACTTCGAGATAACCGCCAATTTGCGCAACGGCGGATACGGGGGTCCCTACGACGATAGTTGCGACTTCGACCCCAACAACTAAGTGACCGGGCGCGGTCGGGGGTGGGGCGGCGGGACTGCCGGCACCCCGCAGCCCTCAATGTACTACCCCACCACCTCGGCCGGCGCCGGGAACCAGGCCCAGGAGACATGCAACCCCAGGCACCGGCCGGTGAAGCCGTCGGCCCGGGTGTCGGTGGCGACGGCCACCACCGCGTACGGGTGGCCGAAGCGCAGCTCGGCGGTGCGGGCGACCCCCTCCGGGGGCAGGCTGACCGTGCCGAACATCCCGGTCACCGCCGCTGCCTCGAACCCGTACCGGCCGTACCGGGCCATCGCCACCTGACCCGCCTCGAATCCCTGGACCGGTTGGTCGAGTGCCCGGGCCAGCGTCGCGGCCGCGGCCTCGAAGCCCAGCGTCTCGGCGGTCAGATCGTGCTCGCTCCGCGCCGACCAGCAGGGGAGCACCGCCTGGTGCCGCTCCTCGCGGCCGTCGCGGGCGTGGGTCCGTACCCGCTCCTCGCGCAGCGTCCAGAGGGGCGTCTCGCCGAGCGGCAGGTCGAACAGTGAGCGCCGACCCGCCGGTTGCGCGCCGTCGGCAGCGCCAACGCTGAGCCGGTACGCGGCGGCGAGCACATCGGCCGCCGGGACGTGCGGCGCGGCGGCCACCGAGAGGACCACCAGCCCCGCGCCCTCGCTCGGCTGGGCGCTGGCGGCGTGCACGATCACGTCACCGGCCCGCTCGGTCGCGACGATGGCGCCCCGGTGCCCGTGGCTCGGGCTGCGCAGCACCTGCCGCAGGTCGCCCCTCCACGCGCTGTCGGGACCGAGCGCGTGGGCGTCGGTGACGTCGAACGGCTCGGCCCAGGAGATCCGGGTGGCCAGCGCGCTGGCCAGCGCGAACACCACGTCCTGGCTGACCTTCAGGGGGAACGTCTCGATCAGGCCGTCCGTGTGCTCGCGCGCCCACGCGTCCAAACCGGCCTGGTCGGGGAGGATGTCGACCTCGGTCGCTGTGGGGAGCGTGGCCCGCCACCCGGCCGATTCGTCGACCGGCCGACGGCTGCGGAGCCACAGCGCGGTGGCGGCTGCGACCAGCGGATGCGGTGCGTCCAACAGGACGCGCGCCACGTCGGCCGCGCTGGTCAGGTCGGTGCCCAGCGCCGCCGCCAGCCCCTCGCCCGCCGCGTCCGGGCGGGCCGCCGTCGCCGACCCGGCCGCTGTTTCTGACCCGGCCGCCGTCTCCGACCCGCTCGCCGGGTCGGCGTCGGCCCGGAGCGAGCCGGCCGCCTGGCCGGCTTCGGTCGTGGCGGCGCTGAGTGCCAGCAGCAGCCAGGCGCCGAGCGGGGAGGCGACGTGGTGCCGATCGCCGATGGTGGCGTGCAGCCTTTCGGCGTACGCGGACAGCGGGCCGTGCAGGTCGGTCGTCATGCCTCCACTCTGCCCGGCGCAACCCGGTACGGCATCCGCACCGGCCCGGTCACGACCACAGCTCGAACGGCTCGTCGATCCGCTCGCTTCGTGGATCGGCGCGGCCGGCTCACCCACCACGAGCAGCCGGTCGACACCCAGCTCGGCCGCGAGTTGGCCGACC
>NZ_JBEZEH010000220.1:0-11818 GCF_040648775.1 Micromonospora sp. NPDC049089 | reverse complement strand
GCCCGGCGCGGGGTACGCGCCGGGCCGCCGTCTCTGGTGTCAATCACGTGGTCGTCTGAGCGCGGGTCTTCCGGGCCGTGTCGATCAGGTCCCAGACCACGACCCCGGCCGCGCCCACAGCGATGGCCAGGCCGAGGCCTTCCCGGTTCTCGGCGTCCGCCACCCAGCTCAGGCGCTCGGCCAGGGCCGGGTTGAGCAGTCGGTCGGAGAGCGCGAGCCAGGCCAGCGGCACCGCGAACGCCAGGTCGAGCAGCACCTTCGTGCCGAACAGGGCCCAGGTCCAGCGGTCGATCCGGTACTTCACGACCTCGAAGACCACACTGAGTGCCAGCACGCCGATCAGCGCCGGCAGCCAGAACGACCACAGGGCCGGGTCGAGGATCGCGATGTTCTCGCCGTCGGTGTCGCTCACCCAGGAGTGGTAGTGCTGAAGCGGCAGGTACGCGATGGTCAGCACCAACATGATCACGGATGCGATGGTGTCGGCGAGGGGGATGCCTCGTCGTACCGGCGCGTCGGGCAACTGGTCGACGGTCCACTCCGGCAGGTCCACGGCCGTCTGGGTGCGCTCGATGATGGCGAAGGTCACTGTGAGCCAGAAGGCGATCTGCACCGCCACCTGAATTGCCGCGACGATGCCGGGCCCGATGGCGCCGAAACCCTTTCCTTCCGCCGCCTCGACCACCGTGACGATCGTGCCGACGAGCGCCGGGATGAAGCTGAGCAGCAGCTTCAGCAGCCGCAGCCAGAGCAGGTAGTAGGTCGGGCCGATGAGCTGCAACCGGCGGTCGGCGTACCGGGCGGCCAGCACGTCGGGGTTGCCCAGCTCGGTGAGCACCTCCCGCTCGGCGGTGGTGGCGTCCTGCCCGCCATCGGTCCGGCCCTCGATCATGTCGTCGATGGAGGCCCGCAGCTCGTTGGCGATCTCGTCGCGGCGCTGGGCGGGCACCGATCGCAGGGTGGCGGCGAGGTAGCGGTCGGTCAGGGTGTTCATCGTTCCACTCCTTGGATCAGCCCGGTGATGGAGGTCTGCACGGCGGCGAGGTCGTCGAGGAGCCGGTTCAGCATCGACTCGCCCTCGTCGCTGGTCCGGTAGAACTTGCGCGGTCGGCTCTCTTCGGTGTTCCACTCGCTGGTCAGCAGCCCCTGGTCCTCCAGGCGGCGCAGCAGCGGGTAGAGGGTGTTGGCGTCGACCGGGAAGCCGTGGTCGCTGAGCCGTTGCAGCAGTGCGTAGCCGTAGTCCGGTCGGCGCAGCGCGACCAGGCTGGCCACCACGACGGTGCCTCGACGCAACTCCTGTAGGTGCGTCCGTAGAACGTCCTCGCTAACCATGTGTCACACCATACTGTGTGGCACACAGTGTTGTCTACGCCGATATCATCGTGTCTGTTGGAGGTGTCGGCCGCGACTCGCGACCCCGCGCGGTGCCGGGGGCGGAGGCTCTTCGCTTCCCTTTGCTCTGCACCCGCGGATGCGCCAGGGCGGCGCCGCGGGTGGGTGCCGCGGGGTGGTGTGCATATACGGCAGCAGAGCAAAGGGAAGCGCGCACGGCAGTGGCCCGGCGCTCGGAGGACGCCAGGCCGGGTGATCTAAATGGTGACGCGCTCGCCGCGTCGGGCGCCCTACTCGAAGCGGGACACGTCCCCGGCTCCCCGGCGCAGGACCTCCGGCTCGGGCCCGGACAGGTCGATCACGCTCGTCGGCTCGCTGCCGCAGTCGCCCGCGTCGAGCACCGCGTCGAGCTGGTGGTCGAGCCGTTCCTTGATCTCCCAGCCCTGGGTCATCGGCTCGTCGTCGCCGGGCAGGACCAGGGTGCTGGACACCAGCGGTTCGGCCAACTCGGCCAGCAGCGCCTGGGTGACTGTGTGCCGGGGGACCCGCACGCCGACGGTCCGCTTCTTCGGGTGCAGCATCCGGCGGGGCACCTCACGGGTGGCCGGCAGGATGAAGGTGTAGCTGCCCGGGGTGGACGCCTTCACCAGGCGGAAGACCGCGTTGCTGATCTGGACGAACTGACCGAGCTGCGCGAAGTCGTGGCAGACCAGCGTGAAGTGGTGCCGGTCGTCGAGATGCCGGATCTGCCGGATCCGGTCCAGCCCGTCCTGGTTGCCCAGTTGGGTGCCGAGCGCGTAGCAGGAGTCCGTCGGATAGGCGACCAGCCCACCACCGCGGATCAGGTCGGCGACCTGGCCGATGACCCGGGGCTGTGGGTTCTCCGGGTGCACGTCGTAGTACCTCGCCATCCTCCGAGACTAGGCGCACGCGGGGAGGATCAGGAGACGAGGGCCACCCTCGGCGCGGACGGTGGAGCCGCCGAGATCACCTCGGTAGGGTAGGTCCCGGTCGGCTCCGACCAACAAGATCCACACCGCCGGGGGGCGCCACGCATGGCTGATTCGTTCGCGCATCTGCACGTGCACACCGAGTACTCGATGCTCGACGGAGCGGCCCGACTGAAGGACCTGTTCGCCGAGGCCAAGCGGCTGGGCATGTCCGCCGTGGCGATCACCGACCACGGCAACATGCACGGTGCGAACGACTTCTACAACCAGGCGATGGCCGCCGGGGTGACCCCGATCCTGGGCGTCGAGGCGTACGTGGCGCCGGAGTCGCGCTACCACAAGGCGCGGGTCAAGTGGGGTCGCCCGGAGCAGAAGAGCGACGACATCTCGGGTAACGGCGCGATCACCCACAAGACCATGTGGGCGAAGGACGCGAAGGGCCTGAAGAACCTCTTCACCCTCAACTCGCGCGCTTCCATGGAGGGGCACTACGTCAAGTGGCCCCGGATGGACATGGAGCTGATCGCCGAGCACGCCGAGGGGATCATGGCCACCACCGGCTGCCCGTCCGGCGCGGTGCAGACCCGGCTGCGGCTGGGCCAGTTCGACGAGGCACTCAAGGTCGCCGCCAGCTACCAGGACATCTTCGGTAAGGACAACTACTTCCTGGAGATCATGGATCACGGCCTCTCCATCGAGAGCCGGGTCCGCGAGGGGCTCACCGAGATCGCCCGCAAGCTGGACATCCCGCCGGTGGTCACGAACGACTCCCACTACACCCACGAGGCGCAGGCCACCGCCCACGACGTGCTGCTCTGCGTGCAGACCGGCAGCAACATCGACGACCCCAACCGGTTCCGGTTCGAGGGTGGCGGCTACTTCATCAAGAGCGCCGACCAGATGCGCGCTGTGGACTCGTCCGAGCTGTGGCAGGAGGGCTGCCGCAACACCCTGCTGGTCGCCGAGAAGGTCGACCCGAAGGGCATGTTCGAGTTCCACAACCTGATGCCGCGCTTCCCGGTGCCCGAGGGGGAGACCGAGGAGTCCTGGTTCCGCAAGGAGACCTTCGCCGGCCTGGGTCGCCGCTACCCGAACGGCATCCCCGAGGGGCACGTCGTCCAGGCGGAGTACGAGCTGGGCGTCATCAACCAGATGGGCTTCCCGTCCTACTTCCTGGTGGTCGCCGACTTCATCCAGTGGGCGAAGAACCAGGGCATTGCCGTGGGGCCGGGCCGTGGCTCGGCCGCCGGGTCGCTCGTCGCGTACGCGCTGGGCATCACCGACCTGGACCCGATCCAGCACGGCCTGATCTTCGAGCGGTTCCTCAACCCCGAGCGGGTCTCGATGCCGGATGTCGACATCGACTTCGACGAGCGTCGGCGCGGTGAGGTCATCAAGTACGTCACCGACAAGTGGGGCGAGGACAAGGTCGCCCAGATCGCCACCTTCGGCACGATCAAGGCGAAGGCCGCGATCAAGGACTCGGCTCGGGTCCTCGGTTTCCCGTACGCGGTCGGCGACCGGATCACCAAGGCGATGCCACCGGCGGTGATGGGCAAGGACATCCCGCTCACCGGCATCTTCGACAACAAGCACCCCCGCTACGCCGAGGCGGGCGAGATCCGCGGCCTGTACGACTCCGACCCGGACGTCCGCAAGGTGATCG
Organism: Micromonospora sp. NPDC049089; assembly: GCF_040648775.1. Classification (NCBI taxonomy): domain Bacteria; kingdom Bacillati; phylum Actinomycetota; class Actinomycetes; order Micromonosporales; family Micromonosporaceae; genus Micromonospora; species Micromonospora sp. NPDC049089. The sequence goes on along the minus strand of NZ_JBEZEH010000220.1, from coordinate 7,870 downwards.
ACACGGCCAAGGGCATCGAGGGGCTGATCCGGCAGACCGGCGTGCACGCCGCCGGCGTCATCATGTCCGCCGAGCCGATCATCGAGCACATCCCGTTGACGCGCCGCGACGCCGACGGGGCGATCATCACGCAGTTCGACTACCCGACCTGCGAGTCGCTCGGGCTGCTGAAGATGGACTTCCTCGGCCTGCGCAACCTGACGATCATCGATGACGCGGTCAAGAACATCGAGCTGAACCACGGCCGCAAGCTCGACCTGCTGGGCCTGCCGCTGGACGACAAGGCCGCGTACGAGCTGCTGGCCCGGGGTGACACCCTGGGCGTGTTCCAGCTCGACGGCGGGCCGATGCGGTCACTGCTGCGGTTGATGAAGCCGGACAACTTCGAGGACATCTCCGCCGTCCTGGCCCTGTACCGACCCGGCCCGATGGGCGTCGACTCGCACACCAACTACGCGCTGCGCAAGAACGGCCTCCAGGAGATCACGCCGATCCACCCGGAGCTGGAGGAGCCGCTGCGGGAGATCCTGGCGCCCACCCACGGCCTGATCGTCTACCAGGAGCAGGTGCAGCGCGCCGCGCAGATCCTCGCCGGCTACACCCTCGGTCAGGCGGACCTGCTGCGTCGGGCCATGGGTAAGAAGAAGAAGGAGATCCTCGACAAGGAGTTCATCCCGTTCCGGGACGGCTGCCGCGAGCGCGGCTACTCCGACGAGGCGATCCAGGCGGTGTGGGACGTCCTGGTGCCGTTCGCCGGGTACGCCTTCAACAAGGCGCACTCCGCCGCGTACGGCCTGGTCTCCTACTGGACCGCGTACCTCAAGGCGCACTACCCGGCCGAGTACATGGCCGGGTTGCTGACCAGCGTCGGCGACGACAAGGACAAGATGGCGCTCTACCTGGCCGAGTGTCGCCGGATGCGCATCCAGGTGCTGCCGCCGGACGTGAACACCTCGGCCGGGCCGTTCACCCCGGTCGGCAAGGACATCCGCTTCGGCCTGGCCGCCGTCCGCAACGTCGGGGCGAACGTGGTCGCCTCGATCATGCGCTGCCGGGAGGAGAAGGGCGAGTACGCCGACTTCTACGACTTCCTGTCCAAGGTGGACGCGGTGGTCTGCAACAAGAAGACGATCGAATCGCTGATCAAGGCGGGTGCGTTCGACTCCCTCGACCATCCCCGCAAGGGCCTGCTCGCGGTGCATGCCGACGCGATCGACGCGTACGCCGACGTCAAGCGCAAGGAGGCCGTCGGCCAGTACGACCTGTTCGGCGCCGGGTTCGGTGACGCCGACACCGGCAGCACCACTGTGATGCCGACCATCGGCGACAGTGAGTGGGACAAGCGCGACAAGCTGGCCTTCGAGCGGGAGATGCTCGGCCTGTACGTCTCCGACCACCCGCTGTTCGGTCTGGAGCACATCCTCAACGCGGCAGCCGACACCACCATCGCCTCCCTGGCCGAAGAGGGCGGGGTGCCCGACGGGGCGGTCGTCACCCTCGCCGGCATCCTCTCCGGGGTGCAGCGCCGGGTCACCAAGCAGGGCCGTGCCTGGGCGTCGGCCACCCTGGAGGACCTGGCCGGTGGGGTGGAGGCGCTGTTCTTCCCCAACACCTACGAGGTGATCGGGCAGTACATCGCCGAGGACGCCATCGTGGTGGTCAAGGGTCGGGTGGACCGCCGCGACGACACCCCACGGATCATGGCGATGGACATGTCCATGCCGGACGTCAGCACCAGCGCCACGAACAAGCCGGTCACCCTCACCATCCCGGTGCACCGCTGCACACCACCGCTGGTGGAGAAACTCAAGGAAACCCTGGTGCTGCACCCCGGCGACACCGAGGTGCACGTCAAACTCCAGAACGGCGGGCGCACCACCACCCTGCGGCTGGGTCCGTTCCGGGTGGCGGCGACGACCGCGCTGATGGGTGACCTGAAGAGCGTCCTCGGTCCGGCCAACGTGAGCTGAGCCGCATCGGTCCGGCCGGCCTGCGCCGGCCGGACCGCCGGGCTCAGACCCGCTCGGGGGCGCTGATCTCCCGCAGTTGGCCGTCGGCCAACCGCAACCAACGCTGCACGCCGATCTCGGCGAGGAACCGTTCGTCGTGGCTGACCACCACGAACGCCCCCTGGTACGCCGACAGCGCGCTCTCCAGCTGACCCACGCTGACCAGGTCCAGGTTGTTTGTCGGCTCGTCGAGCAGCAGCAGTTGCGGCGCCGGCTCGGCGCAGAGCACACAGGCGAGGGTGGCGCGCAGTCGTTCACCGCCGGAGAGCACCCCGACCGGCAGGTTGACCCGGGCCCCCCGGAACAGGAACCGGGCGAGCAGGTTCATCCGCTTGGCGTCCGGCAGGCTCGGCGCGTACGCGGCGAAGTTCTCCGCCACCGTGCGGTCGAGGTCCAGCAGGTCCAGCCGCTGCGACAGGTACGCGATCCGTCCCTCGCCGCGCTTCAGCTCACCGCCGGACGGTTGCAGGTCACCGTTGACCAGGCGCAGCAGGGTCGACTTGCCGACGCCGTTCGCCCCGGTCAGCGCGATCCGTTCCGGTCCCCGGATCACCAGGTCGGCGCCGTCGCCGCCGAACAACTCCCGGTCGTCGAAGTGGGCCCGCATCCCCTGGCCGGAGAAGACGGTGCGCCCGCCCGGGACTGTGGTGTCCGGCAGGTCCACGACGATCCGGTCCTCGTCGCGTACCGCCCGGCCCGCCTCGTCGAGTCGGGCCTTGGCCTGACCGAGCCGGGACGAGTGCGTTTCCTGCGCCTTGCCCGCCGACTCCTGCGCGCTGCGCTTGAGCCCACCGGCGACGATCCGGGCCAGGCCGGCGTTCTTCAGGTTCTTCGAGGCGTTGCTGGCCCGCCGGTCGGCCCGTTCGCGGGCCTGCTGCATCTCCCGCTTCTCCCGCTTCACCTCCTGCTCGGCGTTGCGCAGGTTGCTCTCGGCCACCTCCCGCGCCGCCTGCACCGCCTCCGTGTACGCGGTGAAGTTGCCCCCGTACCAACGGATCTCGCCCTGGTCCAGCTCGGCGATGCGGTCCATCCGGTCCAGCAGTTCCCGGTCGTGGCTGACCAGCAGCAGGCACCCGGACCACTCGGTGAGGACGTCGTAGAGCTTGTGCCGGGCCTCCAGGTCCAGGTTGTTCGTCGGCTCGTCGAGCAGCAGCACGTCCGGGCGGCGCAGCAGTTGCGCCGCCAGACCGAGGGAGACCACCTGGCCGCCGCTGAGGGTGTGCAGCCGGCGGTCGAGCGACAGCTCACCCAGGCCGAGGCGGTCCAGCTCCGAGCGGGTGCGCTCCTCGATGTCCCAGTCGTCGCCGATGGTGGCGAAGTGCTCCTCGGCGGCGTCGCCGGCCTCGATGGCGTGCAGCGCGGCGATCCGCTCGGCGACGCCCAGCACCTGCGCCACGCTCAGGTCGCCGACCAGCGGCAACGTCTGCGGGAGGTAGCCGAGCACACCGTCGACGGTGACGCTGCCGCCGCTGGGCGGCAACTCCCCGGCGATCAGCCGCAGCAGGGTGCTCTTTCCAGCGCCGTTGGGCGCGACCAGGCCGGTGCGACCGCCCGGGACGGTGAAGGACAGCTCCGAGAAGACCGGGGTGTCATCCGGCCAGGAGAAGGAAAGGTTCGAGCAGACAATGAACGCATCAGACATGCGAGTGACCTCGAAGGGTGGGGTGGGCGCGCCTCAGCCGCCCGACGACAACGGGAACCGGTGGAACGACGACATGGCCCCGGCGGCTGCGCCGAACGCGCGCCGAACCGATGGCCGAACACATCCGGTCTCACCCGGAGATGTCGTCGTCACCCGCCATGTCTGGTCTCCCTGGTCGTGTCACTAGCCCAACTCCGCCGAGTCTAACAACGGATCTTCAGTCCGCCAGCGCAATAGGGTGCAGCGCTCGGTGTTCCAGACGGCCCTGCTTCGACCGTCGATCTTGCACTTGTTGTTGACTAAATGTCGCTATTGAGGTCAATGGTCCCGACAGTAAGTGCAAGATCGACGGATTGCTCAACGGGGTCGGTACTCGACCTCGGGGCGGCCGGGGGTGCCGTAGCGCGGGGTGCGGGCGGCCCGGTCGACGGTCACCAGATACTCCAGGTAGCGGCGGGCGGTCACCCGGGAGATGCCGGTCAGCGCGCTCACCTCGGTCGCGGACAGCCCGACCTCCGTGCGGGTGCCGTCGGTGAGCGCGGCGCGTACCCGATCGAGGGTCTGCGCGTCGAGCCCCTTGGGCAGGCTGTGCCCGGCGGTGCCGCGCAGGGTGGCGAACATCTGGTCCACCTCGTGCTGGGCGGCGACCTCACCGTCGGCGAGCGCCTGGGCGCGGTAGTCGGCGTACCGCTCCAGCTTGTCGCGGAACGCGGCGAACGTGAACGGCTTGAGCAGGTAGTGGGTCACCCCGAGGGACACCGCTGTGCGCACCACCGCCAGGTCCCGCGCGGACGTCACCGCGAGCACGTCGACGCTGCTGCCGGCCGCCCGCAGCGCCCGGCAGACGTCCAGGCCGTGCAGGTCGGGCAGCCGAAAATCCAGGAGTACGAGGTCCACGTCGCCGCCGTCGTTGGCGCGCAGGGCCGCCATCGCCGCCCGCGCGGTGTGCGCCACCCCGACCACCACGAAACCGGGAACCCGTTCGGTGTACGCGCTGTGCGCCTCCGCCAGCAGCGGCTCGTCCTCGACGACCAGTACCCGGATGGCGCTCATGACCGCCCAATTCTGCCCGGCAGCCGAACGGTGAACAGGCTGCCGCCGTCGTCGGAGCGACAGACCTCGGCGCTACCGCCGTGCCGGCGTACCACCTGGCCGACCAGCGCCAGGCCGAGACCCCGGCCGGTGCTCTTGGTGGACCAGCCGCGCCGGAACGCGTCGGCGACCCGCTCAGGTGCCAGACCGGGGCCGCTGTCGGCCACCCGAACCACCAGCTCGTCATCGGTCGCGCCGACGAAGACCCGCACCCGGCGCGGCGCCGGGGTGCCGGCCACCGCCTCCAGGGCGTTGTCGACCAGGTTGCCGACAACGGTGAGGAGATCTCCGGTCGGCAGCGGGCTGTCGTCGAGGCGGCAGTCCGGCTCGACGACCAGATCCACTCCGCGCTCGCCGGCCTGTGCGGACTTGCCGAGCAACAGCGCCGCCAACGCCGGCTCGGTCACCGCGCCGACCACCCGGTCGGTCAACTGTTGGGCGAGGGCCAGGTCCCGGGTGCCGAGCCGGACGGCCTCGTCGGCGCGACCCAGCTCCACCAGCGTCAGCACGGTGTGCAGCCGGTTGGCCGACTCGTGGGTCTGCGCCTGCAACGCCTCGGTCAGCGCGCGCACCGAATCCAGCTCGCTGGCCAGGGTGCGCAGCTCGGTCTGGTCGCGCAGGGTCAGCACGGTGCCGAGCGCCGCGCCCTCGAAGCGGGTGGTCCGCTGGTTGGCGACGAGCACCCGGTCACCGGCGACGATCGGCTCGTCGCGGGCGTCGCGGCCGGAGTCGAGCAGCTCGGCCGCCGCGGGCGGCAGGTCGATCCCGGCCACCGGCTGGTCGATGACTGGCGCGTCCGCGTCGAGCCCCAGCAGCCGGCGGCCCTCGTCGTTGACGAGCGCCACCCGACGATCGGTGGTGAGCACGACGAGACCTTCCCGCACCGAGTGCAGAACCGCGTCGTAGTACTCGTACATCCGGGTCATCTGGGCCGGCCCCAGACCGTGTGTCTGGCGGCGGAGCCGGCGGCTGAGCAGCCAGGAGCCCGTCGCGGCGAGGGCCAGAGCCGGCGTGACCACACCGAACAGCACCGGCAACTGGCCGAGCAGCTTCTTGTCGATGGCGCGGGTGGTGATGCCCACCGAGACCAGACCGACGAGGCGTCGCTGCTCGTCGTACACCGGAACGACCGCGCGCACCGACTCGCCGAGCGTCCCGACGTTGGTGGTGGTGAACGGGCGGCCTGCCAGGGCGGGCCCGATCTCGCCGACGAACGGCTCGCCGATCCGGTCCTTCGTCGGGTGCGAGAAACGGGTGCGGTCGGGGGCCATCACCACCACGAAGTCGGTGCCCGTGGCCTGCCTTGTCGATTCGGCGTACGGCTGGAGGACCTTCGCGGGGTCGACGGTCGTGAGGGCCTCGCGGACGTCCGGGGAGCCGGCCACGGTCTGCGCCACCGCGAGCACCTCCTCCTGCGCGGCCTGGCGGGAGTCGCTGCGGGCCAGCCAGACGGCGCCCGCCGCGCCGGCCAGCACGAGCAGCGTCACCACCATCGCCTGGAGGGCGAAGAGTTGCCCCGCGATGCTCCACTGGCGTCGGGCCACCTCCACCACCCTCCTCGTCGCGCCACCGTTTCCGCCGACGCGGTGAACAGAATGACCGCAAGGCTGTCAACGGGTGAGACGCGCTTCACATTGTCGACATGGACACCACCGCATCCGCCACCACCCCGGCACCGGCGGTCCGCCGGGACCGTACCCGTTACCTGTATCTGGCCGTCATCGTGGCCGTGGTCGCCGGCATCGTGGTCGGCCTGGTCGCCCCCGATTTCGGCAAGGAACTCAAGCCGATCGGCACCGGCTTCGTCAACCTGATCAAGATGATGATCAGCCCGGTCATCTTCTGCACCATCGTGCTCGGCGTCGGCTCCGTACGGCAGGCCGCGAAGGTCGGCAAGGTCGGCGGCCTGGCCCTCGGCTACTTCCTGACCATGTCGACGGTCGCGCTCGCCATCGGCCTGGTCGTCGGCAACCTCATCCACCCCGGTTCGGGCCTGAACCTCGGCCCGGACCTGGTCGGCTCCGGCAAGGCCGCCGCCGGTGACGAGGCCGCCGGTACGGCCGACTTCCTGCTCGGGATCATCCCGACGACGCTGCTCTCCTCGCTCACCGAGGGCAAGGTGCTCCAGACGCTGCTGGTCGCCCTGCTGGTCGGCTTCGCCGTTCAGGCCATGGGGCGGCGGGGTGAGCCGGTGCTCAGTGCCATCACCGTCATCCAGCGGGTCGTCTTCAAGGTCCTTGCCATGATCATGTGGCTGGCACCGATCGGCGCGTTCGGCGCGATGGCCGCCGTGGTCGGCGCGACCGGCGTGGACGCCCTCAAGAGCCTCGCCCAGATCATGGTGGGCTTCTACGCCACCTGTCTGATCTTCGTGTTGGTGTTCCTGGGCGCGCTGCTGTGGTTCGTGGCCCGGATCTCGATCTTCTCGCTGCTGCGTTACCTGGGCCGGGAGTTCCTGCTGATCCTGTCGACCTCGTCGTCGGAGTCGGCGCTGCCGCGGCTGATCGCCAAGATGGAGCACTTCGGTGTGAGCAAGCCGGTCGTCGGCATCACGGTGCCGACCGGCTACTCGTTCAACCTGGACGGTACGGCGATCTACCTGACCATGGCGTCGCTGTTCATCGCCGACGCGCTGGGCAAGCCGTTGGCCATCGGCGAGCAGATCTCGCTGCTGCTGTTCATGATCATCGCGTCGAAGGGTGCCGCCGGTGTCACCGGCGCCGGGCTGGCCACGCTGGCCGGCGGCCTCCAGTCGCACCGCCCGGACCTCGTCGACGGGGTCGGGCTGATCGTCGGCATCGACCGGTTCATGTCGGAGGCTCGGGCGCTGACCAACTTCGCCGGCAACGCGGTGGCGACGGTACTGGTGGGAACCTGGACCGGCGAGTTCGACCGGGAGCGGGCGACCGCGGTGCTGAGCGGCAACGACCCGTTCGACGAAGCCACCATGGTCGACGAGCATGACGACGAGGCGGCGTCCCGCCCCGACGAGAAGGAGGCCACGCCCGCCGGAGCCCCGGCCTGAGTCGAGGCCTGGACCCGGGCTCGCGGCGGCGCAGCGCCGCCGCGACCCCGTACCCCCGGTGATCAAGAGGTTTGCGTCACCCATCCCGGGGTGTCGTGACGC
>NZ_JBEZEH010000219.1:0-11828 GCF_040648775.1 Micromonospora sp. NPDC049089 | reverse complement strand
GGGCCCTTCTTCCGTCGCGCTGTGCGGCGCGTCGCCTGTCGATGCTTATATCCACCGACCGTCGAGCCACATCCGGGACAGCCAGTCCGAGTACGGAATCACCCGACCGACAAAAATCGGATAGAAGTACGCGAAGCAGAGCGCAACCAGCAGCACGTACGCTCCCGCCGCGATGCTGCCCACCAGCCGGCGCTCATAAGCCGGGTCACCGGGCACCAGCGGCGTCACCGCACCCACGTCACCCCCGGCGGGCGCGATCAGCGCGCCCAGCACGTACACCACGGCCAGCACCAGGAACGGCACCGCCGGCGCGGCGTAGAACGAGAACATCGTCCGGCCGTCGAGAGCGAACCAGAACCACGGCAGCAGCCCGGCGGCCACGGTGAGCAGGATCGCGCCGGCCCGCCAGTCCCGACGGGCCAACCCCAGCCAGGCCAGCGCCACCAGGGCCGGCAGGAACGACCACCAGAGCAGCGGGGTGCCGAGCAGCAGAATCTCCGAAGCGCAGCTCGCCGCACCGCAGACGCCGTCACCGGCGTAGTGGAACGCCACCGGCCGGCCCAACAGCAGCCACTGCCACGGCCACGACTGGTACTTGTGCGCGTCGTCAAGCTGGGCGTGGAAGCCGTACGCCGCGCGGTGGTATTCGAAGAGGTTGATCAGCGGGCCGATGAACGGGCGGTCGCTGAGGGGTGCGCTCGGGTAGGCCGACGCGAGCCGGTAGTAACCGTCGTCGGTGAGCAGCCAGCCCGACCAGGTGGCGAGGTAGGTGCCCACCATCAGCACGCCGGCGAGCACCAGCCAGGGCAGCTCGTCGACGAGCGTGTCCCGCCAGGGCCGGCGGACCCCCGCCGAGCGGCGGACGCCGACCTCCCAGAAGAGCACCAGCAGCGCGAAGGCCGGCACGAAGTACAGGGCGCTCCACTTCACCGCGCAGGCGCAGCCGATCAGCACACCGGCCGCCAGCCGCCACCACGGCCAGGTGCGCCAACCGGTCGGCGGGCGCCCGGCCCGGCCCGGCTGGCTCGGATCGAGCCCGTCGTCCAGGGCCCGTGCCCAGCGTCGACGGCGGGCGTCCCGATCGAGCACCAGTGCGCCGAACGCCGCCAGCACGAAGAACAGCAGGAAGATGTCGAGCAGGGCCGCCCGGGACAGCACCAGGTGGAAGCCGTCCAGGGCGAGCAGCAGACCGGCCGCGCAGCCGAGCACCGTCGAGCGGAACATCCGCCGACCGATGCGGACCAGCAGCAGCACCGACAGCGTGCCGATCACCGCCGCCGAGAATCGCCAGCCGAACTCCGGTGCGGTGGTCATCAGGTGACCGGGAACGGAGACCTTCGAATCCGCGTCCTGGTAGCCGAAGGCCCACTCGCCGACGCCGATCAACCACTTGCCCAGTGGGGGGTGCACCACGTACGACGGGACGTTGTCCTTGTAGTTCCACTCCACGCCACGGGAGATCAGGCCGTAGGCATCCTTGGCGTAGTACGTCTCGTCGAAGATCTTGCCCTTCGGGCTGGACAGCCCGACGAAGCGCACGATCGCCGCGATGGCCACCACCACTGCTGTGGCCAGCCAGGAGAACCTGTCCGCCTGGGTGTCGACGGTGGCGAACCGTCGCCGGACCACGGCGACCACCCCGCCGCCCTCGGCGCTCGGTGCCGTCGGCTCCTGGGCGGCGCTGGGCTCGCCGGTCACCTGGATCATCTTGTCCGGATCTGCGCTCGGGGTCTGCGCTGTCGACGCACTCGTCACCCGGCGATCGTAGGCTGCCAAGGTGTCCGGTGGCGTCCGTCGTCCCTGATACCGGTATTCCCTGCAATGAAGGAGACGAATTCGTGGGTGAAATGTCCGAAGTTGGGCGCCTGGTTCTGCTCGGTGCCCCGCTCGGCAACCCCGCCGACGCCTCGGCCCGACTCCGGGAGGTGTTGATCAGCGCCGACGTGGTCGCCGCCGAGGACACCCGACGGCTCACCCGGCTGGCCCGCGATCTCGATCTCACCGTCGGCGGTCGAATCGTCTCCTACTTCGAGGGCAACGAGGAGCGGCGCACCCCCGAACTGGTCGAGGTCATCCTCAGCGGGTACGTGGTGGCGCTGGTCACCGACGGCGGGATGCCCAGCGTCTCCGACCCCGGCTACCGGCTGGTCCGTGCCACGTTGGATGTCGGTGCGCCGGTCACCGTCGCCCCCGGGCCCAGCGCGGTCACCACAGCGCTGGCCGTCTCCGGGCTGCCCTGCGACAGGTTCTGCTTCGAGGGTTTCCTGCCGCGCACCCCCGGTGGCCGTCGGTCCCGGTTGCGCGCCCTCGCCGCCGAGGAGCGCACCCTGGTCTTCTTCGAGGCCCCGCACCGGATCGGGGCGACGCTCACCGACCTGGCCGACACGTTCGGGGCGGACCGGCCGGCCGCGCTCTGCCGCGAACTCACCAAAACCTACGAGGAGGTGCTCCGCCGCCCCCTCGGCGAGCTGGCCCGGTGGGCCACCGAGGGGGACCCGCGTGGAGAGATCACCCTGGTGGTGGCCGGAGCCCCGGTGACCGCTGCCGAACGCCCCGACGACGACACCCTCCGCGCCGCCGTCGCCGAGCGGGAGGCCGCCGGTCGGTCCCGCCGGGACGCCATCACCGACGTCGCCACCGAGTACGCGCTGCGCCGCCGGGACGTCTACACGATCGTGCACAGCTGATCGAGGTGGTCCGGCTCGCCGGACGACCGGGTCACCACGCGGCGATCAGGAAGCCGACGGTGATCAGTGTGGGGCCGGCGACGGCGGCGGCCACGGCCCAGCGGCGGTGCCGGCGACCGGGCAGCCGGGCCGACCCGGTCAACCGGACGATGCCCGCGGCGCAGGCCAGCATCACCAGCAGGCCGGGCAGCCACCGCAGGTGCCGGCCCACGCCGACGTCCGCGTACGCGGTACCGCTGTCCGGGCCGGTCATCCGTGCCGGCAGCACGGTGCCGGCCGTGCTCCCCTCGGCGGGCACGCCACTGACCCGGACACCATGGGTGATGAACCGCCCGTCCTCTGCCGTGAAGATCCCCCGGCAGCGCAGGGTGAGACCGTCGCCGGAGCAGCCGTCGATCACCACGGTGCCAGTCCGGGCGTGCCCGACCGCGAGCCAGAACGGGCCGGCGCTGACCCAGGCGAAAAAGGCCGCGACCAGGCTCAGCACCACCAGCGCGGCGAGCCCGGGCAGCGGGTCCGGCGGCAGTGGCGTGCGGTGAGGTGCCCGGCGCCGCGCCAGCCGGAAGCTGCGGAACCGCGCCGGTGCCGCGTCCTTGCGAATCGGGGTGCCGTCCCAGTGCACCTGCTCGATCGGCGCCCAGAAAGCGCCACCGTCGTCCTCCGGCGGGTCGCCGTCGGGACCATGGCCGCGCTGCCGGCGGCCCTGCTGCCGGACCGGCACCCGACGCGGCACCGCGTCCACCGGCGCGCCGGTGGTGGGCTCCACCTCGACCGGCTCCGCGCCGGCCGGCGCCGAGTCGGCCGGCGGGCCCGACGAGCCGGGCCGGGCCGGGCTGGGTACGGGTGCCCCCGGGGTCGGACGAGTCGGTGTGGGTGACGGCGCCGCCGGCGCGGGGCGGGCCGCTGCGGCGGACCTGCCCGCCGGGGTGGGCCGCAGCGCACCCGGGTCGGCGGTGGACACGAGCCGGGGCTGCGGCGCGACCCCGGCGACCCGGGACGCGGCGGGCCCGGGCCCCGGGTCGTCGCCGACCGCCGACCCGGTGGGAGGGTCCTCGTGGTCCCGCGCCGCTCCTCTGCCCGTCACGACGTTCATTGCACACCGCACCAGGAGGTGAAACGGGCAGGTGAGCCGCGTGTCGACGACAAATCGGACCAACGGGCGAGGTGGTCGGCCCGGTCCGCCGGTCGGGCACCCCCTATTGGTTCGCGAACGCCCCGGACGGGTCACTAGGCTCACTGCTCATGAGTCACGTTCTCGCGGCAGTGGCCTGGCCGTACGCCAACGGCCCCCGCCACATCGGCCACGTCTCCGGTTTCGGCGTTCCCTCCGACGTCTTCGCCCGGTACATGCGGATGGCCGGCCACGACGTGCTCATGGTCTCCGGCACCGACGAGCACGGCACCCCGATCCAGGTGCAGGCCGACGCCGACGGGGTGACCCCGCGCGAGCTGGCCGACCGGTACAACAGGGTGATCGTCGAGGACCTGCACGGCCTCGGTCTCTCGTACGACCTGTTCACCCGCACCACCACCCGCAACCACTACGCGGTGGTGCAGGAGTTGTTCGAGGGGATGTACCGCAACGGTTACATCGTGCCGAAGACCACCATGGGCGCGATCTCCCCGTCCACCGGGCGCACCCTGCCCGACCGTTACATCGAGGGCACCTGCCCGATCTGCGGGTACGACAGCGCCCGCGGTGACCAGTGCGACAACTGCGGCAACCAACTCGACCCGATCGACCTGATCAACCCGAAGTCGCGGATCAACGGAGAGACTCCGAAGTTCGTCGAGACCGAGCACTTCTTCCTGGACCTGCCGGCCCTGGCCGAGGTGCTGCGGCAGTGGTTGGACACCCGCGAGGGGTGGCGGCCCAACGTGCTGCGGTTCTCCCGCAACCTGCTCGACGACCTCCAGCCCCGGGCGATCACCCGTGACCTGGAGTGGGGCGTACCGATCCCGCTCGACGGCTGGCGCGACCGGTCGGACAAGCGGATCTACGTGTGGTTCGACGCGGTGATCGGCTACCTGTCCGCCTCGATCGAATGGGCCCGTCGCTCCGGCGACCCGGACGCGTGGCGGAAGTACTGGTCCGCCGACGGCGCGGGCAAGGACGCCCAGTCCTACTACTTCATGGGCAAGGACAACATCGTCTTCCACTCGGTGATCTGGCCGGCGCTGCTCTCCGGCTACTCCGGTGAGGGCTCCCGCGACGGTGAGCCGGGCGAGCTGGGTCGGCTCAACCTGCCCACCGAGGTGGTTTCGAGCGAGTACCTGACCATGGAGGGGCGCAAGTTCTCCTCGTCCCGCAAGGTGGTCATCTACGTTCGCGACTTCCTGGAGCGCTACGACGCCGACGCGCTGCGCTACTTCATCGCCGCCGCCGGCCCGGAGAGCAACGACACCGACTTCACCTGGGCCGAGTTCCTGCGCCGCAACAACGACGAGTTGGTCGCCGGTTGGGGCAACCTGGTCAACCGGTGCGTCTCGATGGCCGCGAAGAACTTCGGGACGATCCCGCCGGTCGACCCGGCCGGGCTCACCGAGGCCGACGAGGCGTTGCTCGCCGTCGCCCGGACCGGGTTCACCACCGTCGGCGACCTGATCGGCCGGCACCGGCAGAAGCAGGCGATCGGTGAGGCCATGAAGGTGGTCGCCGAGGCCAACAGGTACCTCTCCGAGCAGGCGCCCTGGAAGCTCAAGGACGAGGCGGACAAGCCCCGGATGGGCACCATCCTGCACGTCGCCCTTCAGGTGATCAGCGATGCCAACACGCTGCTCACCCCGTTCCTGCCGCACTCCGCCCAGCAGGTGCACGAGCTGCTCGGAGGCACCGGGGTGCACGCGCCGATGCCGGTGATCGAGCAGGTCGACGACCTGGACGGCGGCCCAGCGTACCCGGTGCTGACCGGGGACTACACCGTCGGCGCGCGCTGGGAGTCGGTGTCGATCGAGGCGGGCCGCCCGCTGGCCGCGCCGAAGCCGGTGTTCCGCAAGCTCGACCCGTCGATCGTCGACGAGGAACTGGCCCGGCTCGCCGACTGAGCCCCCTGCCACCGTACGGACCGCGGCCCCGGGTAGACCCCCGGGGCCGCGATCCGTACGGGTAGGCCGCGTTACGGCTGTACGAGGATGTTGTAGGACGAACTGTCCGTCCACGTGCCGTTGGCCAGTCGGCCCCGCACGGTCATCGTGTAGCTGGTCCAGTAAGGCGGAGTCCAGCTGACCGTGGCCGTGCCGTCGACGGCCGGGACGACCCGAGCGTCGTCCTCACCGACCTGGTACTCGAACTCGACAATGCCGGTGGTGCCCCCGCTGAAGGTGAACCTGCCGGCCTGACCGGCGCCGCCGCTCCACTGCCCGGCCGGGTACTCCGCCGAGGTGACCAGCGGTGCGGTGCCGACCCTGAAGCGGTATTCGGTCGCCGGGGACAGCTCCCCGCTGCGCAGCAGCTGACGGACCGACAGGGTGTTCACGCCGTTCCGGTCCGGGGTGAGGAGGAAGCCCGTGCCGGTGCCGTCCGGGTCCGCGGCCACCGTCTGCTCGGGGCCGTCGTTGAGTCGGTACCGGTACTCGGCGACGTCCGGGTACAGATCGGTCCAGAACGTCATCGAACCCGGCACACCGATGCCACCGGTTACGCTCCAGTCGCTGTACCAGCCGGCCACGCCCACCCGGTCGCTCTTCACCACGAACTCGTACGTCCGGGTCTGCGACCTGGTGCCGTCCGCGCCGTGGCTGGTGACCTCGATCGTCTGGTAGCCGGATTCGCTCGGGGTGTACGTCACGCTGGCCATGCCGTCAGCGCCAGCGTCGACGGTTCGCTCCTGGCCCCAGTTCAGCTGGTAGGTGTACCGCTGCACACCGGGCAGGCCCGGCTGGAAGGTGAACGTGGCCTCCTTGCCCACCCGCCCGTCCGAGCTGCCCGACTCATAGGCGGCCGAACGGACGACCGGCCCGGTCCAGACCGCGAACGGCCACACCGCCGGAGGAGACAGCTGGCCAGAGGTGTACCGGGACCGGACCGTCACCTCGCGATCACCGGCTCGATCCGGGGTCCAGGTCAGACGGGCCGTACCGTACTCCGCCGATACCGTTCGCTCGGCCTCGCCGTCGAACTGGTAGACGAACTCCGCCACGTCGGGCATCGACGTGCTGAAATGGAACGACATCGGGAGTCCGAGGCCGTCCCGACGCGGCGACCCGTCGACATCCGAGGAGTAGACGGTGGGCTTGTTGTCGACGACCGAGAACTCGTACCCCGTGTCCTGCGAGAGCGTTCCGTCGGCGCGCTCCGAGCGAACGTGGAGCTGGTAGTAGTTGGGCGCCTGCGGGGTCCACGCCAACGACGCCGTCCCGTCCGCCGCCGCGGCAATTCGCGTCTCCTCGTCGTATCCGAAGGCGTAGCGGTATGCCACCACGTCGGTGGTGCGGGGTCGGAAGCTGAACGTCCCCTCCACGCCGACGACGCCGTTGTGATCCCAGGCGAAGTCCGTCGACTCGACCTTCGGTGCGTCGTTGACGGACACCGACTGGCGCCCTGATCCGGAGAGCTTGTCACCTATGTAGGCCGAGACCACGAGCTGGTACAGGCGGGGTTCGGTGAAGGTGACAGTGGCCGTCGCCGCAGCCTCCGTCGCCGGCACCCGCACCTCCTCGCCGCTGTCGATCCGGTAGCCGAAGGAGGTCACCTCGGCGACGGGGGAGCGCATGGTGAGCGTGCTGGGCAGATGGGTGCCGGCCACATCGACCTGCACGCTGGGCTCGGTGTGCCGGACCCAGAACTCGTACTCGCGGGGCGGGGAGGCATTGCCCACGGCGTCCAGCGACCGCACCCTCATGGTCATCGGTCCGCTGCGCTCCGGCGTCCAGTTGAAGGTTGCCGCAGCGCCCGGTGCCGGTGCGTCGACCACGACGGTCGTCCCCTGGTTGGGGTCGTCGTAGCGGTAGCGGGTCACGTCGGTGTCGCCACCCGCGTCGAAGCGGAACGTGCCCGGCACGCCGACGCCTCCCGAACCCGGAGCACCGTTGGCCGGGTATTCGGCGGAGCTCACCTGCGGAGCCTCGGCAGGAGCCTGCCCGTCCACCCGCACGTAGCAGAGGGGAGCCCACCCGGAGTCGCCGTCGCCGTCCGTCGCCCGCGCCGTCCACGCCAGGACGGTGCCGTGCGGATAGCTCGACATCTCCCACTCGGTCCGGTGCTCCTGGCCGCTGCCGTAGCTGCTGCCACCCCGCTCGCGGCGCTGGTCCGGGTGGTCCACCGGCCAGGCCGCGAAGTAGACGTCGGCCCAGTCGTTGGGGTCTGGATCACTGGCCTTCGCCGAGAACGTGATCCAGCCGCCCCCGACGGTGACCGGGTGGGTGGCGTCACCGCAGCCCTTGTTCGGGTAGAGGGAGAGGTTGCCGATCGTCGGCAGCCCGTTGTGCTGCACACTGAGCGTGGGCCGGTAGTACAGCCAGCGGCCCTGACGTTCGTCCCGCTCGGCCTCCGCGTTCAGCCGAAGCTCCAGGTGTAGCCGCGTCTCCCCCCGCGCGAGGGCGGCCTGCACGGTGCTGGTGAGGTCCTGGACGAGCGAACCGGGACACTCGGCTCCGGCGGCGCCGGCGCTCATCGTGCCGAGCTTCTCCTGCTCGACCGGAGGCTTCTTCCAAGAGTTGATGTTGGCGAACCCGGCGGTACGCCACAGCTCGACCGCTGCCGCCTTGCCGCAGTCGGTGACCTTCTTCTCCCGCACGATCAGGTCCGCGTCGGACAACTGCCTACCGGCCAGCTCGGCCAGGCTGATGGAGAAGTAGAAGCGGGAGGTGTGGGCGTTCTCCTCGGCGTCCAGCCAGCGCCCGATGGGGGCGTCGGTCTGGGCGTTGACGGTGGCGCGAGTGGGCGTGGCGGAGTCGGTGTAGGCCCAGCTCGACGCCGGGATCTGGGTGTTGGTGTAGGCGAGCGCTGGGCTGGGCGCGACGAGCGCGCCGGCAGCGACGGCCACCACCACGGTGGCGGCTGACAGTCTTCGACGAAACACTATGGGAAACCTCCGGAGAGACGCCGGCGCGCAACACGCCGGAAGCTCCGACCCTAATGATCATCTAAGTGTCGTGGTGTCCCGTTTCCACACCGAACGGCTCGCTCTCCCAACCCGGCAGGAGGAGCCGTCACATCGCGTACCGGGTGTCCATCACCTGGTCGTCGGTCACCTCGGCGCCCGGCGCCCAGGCCTCGTAGACGCCGCGTTCCTGGCACTGCGCACCGGTCGTGACCACGGTGTCCGGGTTCGGGTAGCGCAGGCGTACCCGCAGCCAGCCGGCCTCCTCCCGCAGCACCAGGCACGGCACCCCCCGCCACTGGGCGAACCGGAGCCGGCGGGCCACCGCGTCGACCGGGTAACGGGCCGCCCGGGTCATCGCCAGCACCCGGAACCCACCGGGCAGGTCGGCGACCGCCTCGTACTCGCTGTCGCCGTACATGCCGACCAGCTGGGTGGAGCGGGGGACGTCGGCGTTCGGCACGTACTCCTGGTCCGGGGAGAGTCCCGGCACCGCGGCCAGCAGGTGCCGCCACTGCGGGCCCACCATCCGCAACCACCCGCGCTGCTCGGCCTGGTACGTGTACAGCACCACCTCCATCCCCTCCGCCGGGTACGCGATGAGGGCGGCGTTCGCCGGCATCGGCAGGTCGGCGAAGTCCCGGGTGATGAACTCCGGGATGAGCTGACCGTTGCTGGGCACGAAGCCGGTGCCGAGCACCGGGGCGCCGAGCCGGTCCCGGGCGGCGAGCGCGGTCAGGCCGCGGTGTGCCGGGCCCACCGGCACCTCGTAGTCGCCCGGGTCGGACGCGCGCCAGCGCAGCGCGTACGTCACGTCCGTGTCGTCCCGGCCAGCGTCACCGTCCGTACGCAGCACCGTCGTCGTCGCCGGCGTACGCAGGTGCGCCACATCGTGCTCGCGGTAGCAGAAGCCGTGCGGCAGCCAACCCCGTACGTAGCCGGCGAGCTGCTGGGCCGAGAGCACCTTCATCATCCGGGTGCCCCGCCGGACCACCGCCGACGCGCGCGCGGCCACCAGCATCGGGTCGCCCGCTGCGGCCGGCTGCTGGCTGAGCTGGTGCAGGTACGCCCAACCCCGCTCGCGGTGAGCGGGCATCAGCAGCGGCGTCTCTGGCTCGTCGGCCGGCTCCGTCAGCCCGTGCACAGCCGTCACCTCGGTGACGTGCACGAACCGGTGCCACGGCAGGGCGCTACCCGGGCGGGGTGCCCACTCGAAGCCGGCCACCTCGTCGGCGCTGAACAACTCGTACGCGGCGCCCCGGGCGATTTCCTCCGCCGGGTACACGCCGCCACCGAACGCCACGTTCAGTCCGGTCCGTTCGCCGGCGCTGCCACCGGCCTGGGGAGTGACGCTCATGCCGTCGCCTCGCTGCTCGGTGGGATGAGGTCCGCACGCTGTCGCGTCCGCTCGTGAGCGACCGTAGAGTCGCGCGGCGTAGTCGGGGTGAACGTCGGGTGGCGGGCAGATGGACAGGCCCGGTGTGTGATGCTGTCGCTGATGAGCGAGCCCACTGAATCCCGCCGCGAGCGTGCCGCCCGGCGGGCCGGAGAGTTTCCGCCCGCCCCGGAGTCGTTGCCCCGGGCGGTGCTGGACAGCCACACCCACCTGGACATCACGGTCAGCGAGGCCGGTGTGCCCGGCGGCGGGCCGGCCGACGACCCGGTCGCCGTGGCCATCGCGTTGGCCACCAAGGTCGGCGTGGACCGGCTGGTCCAGGTGGGCGTGGACGTCGCCTCGTCCCGGTGGGGCGCGGACATCGCCGACGAGTACCCCGCGGTGCTGGCCACCGTGGCGCTGCACCCCAACGAGGCACCCCGGCTCGGCGACCTCGACGAGGCGTTGCGGGAGATCGAGTCACTCGCCGCCCGCGACCGGGTCCGGGGGATCGGCGAGACCGGAATGGACTTCTTCCGGACCGGCGACGAGGGGCGTGCCGCGCAGGAGCACAGTTTCCGGGCGCACATCGCCATCGCCAAGCGGTACGACAAGACGCTTGTCATCCATGACCGTGACGCGCACGCCGACGTGCTGCGCATCCTCGACGACGAGGGTGCTCCCGACCGGGTGGTGCTGCACTGCTTCTCCGGCGACGCCGACTTCGCCAGCGAGTGCGTCCGCCGCGGCTACCTGCTGAGCTTCGCCGGCACCGTCACCTTCGGCAGCGCGACGGCGCTACGCGAGGCCGCCGCGCTCACCCCGGTGGATCAGATGCTGGTGGAGACCGACGCCCCGTACCTCACCCCGATGCCGTACCGCGGCCGGCCGAACGCGTCGTACCTGATTCCGCTCACCGTCCGCGCGCTCGCCGCGACCACCGGCAGCGATCTGGACGAGCTGTGCGCGGCCATTTCCGCCACCGGCGAGCGGGCCTTCGGCCCGTGGTGAGCCTGCTCGGCCCGGCGGAGATCCGGGAACTCGCCGCCCGGTTGGGCGTCGCGCCCACCAAGAAGCTGGGCCAGAACTTCGTGCACGACCCGAACACTGTGCGCCGGATCGTGACCGCCGCCGGCCTCACCCCCGACGACGTGGCCCTGGAGGTGGGGCCCGGGCTCGGCTCGCTGACCCTGGGGCTGCTGCCGGTCGCCGGGCACGTGCACGCCGTGGAGATCGACCCGGTGCTCGCCGGGGCGCTGCCGGAGACCGTCGCGCGGCACGCCGAGGGCGATGCCGCCCGGCTCACCGTGCACCGCGCGGACGCGCTGCGCATCGCAGCCGCCGAGCTGGGCGACCCGGCGCCGACGGCGCTTGTGGCGAATCTGCCCTACAACGTCGCCGTGCCCGTCGTGCTGCACCTGCTCGCCGTGCTGCCCACCCTGCGCCACGGCCTGGTGATGGTGCAGAAGGAGGTCGCCGACCGGCTCGTCGCCGGTCCCGGCTCCAAGGTGTACGGCATCCCGTCGGTGAAGCTCGCCTGGTACGCCCAGGCCCGGAGCGCCGGCAAGGTGCCGCCGAACGTGTTCTGGCCGGTGCCCAACGTCGACTCCGGCCTGGTCGCCTTCACCTGCCATGAGCCGCCCCGCATCGACGTACCGAGGGAGCGGGTCTTCGCCGTGGTGGACGCGGCGTTCGCGCAGCGGCGCAAGACGCTGCGCGCCGCGT
>NZ_JBEZEH010000218.1:0-11878 GCF_040648775.1 Micromonospora sp. NPDC049089 | reverse complement strand
CGGTCGCGCTGGTGGACCCGCCCCGGCACCCCGCGCGATACACTGTCCCAAAACTCAAATACCTGGCGCCCCGCCGGCCGTGCGTCGTACCCTCTCTGGTCCCGGGGCCGTCCGGCGCCTACCCGGCGGGGCCGTCAGTCGTTGGCGTGCAGGGCGGCGTTCAGCTCGATGCCCCGGCCGGTGCGCGGCCGGGCCTCCAGCCCACCGGTGACCGAGTTGCGCCAGAACAGCAGACCGTCGACGCCGGACAGCTCCCGGGCCTTGACCACCCGGCCGTCAGGGAGCGCGATCTTCGACGCGGCGGTGATGTAGCAGCCGGCCTCGACCACGCAGTCGTCGCCGAGTGAGATCCCGACGCCGGCGTTCGCGCCGACCAGGCTGCGCTCACCGATGCTGATCTTGTCGGTGCCGCCGCCGGAGAGGGTGCCCATGATGGAGGCCCCGCCACCGATGTCGGAGCCGTCGCCGACCAGCACGCCCTGCACGATCCGCCCCTCGACCATCGAGGTGCCGACGGTGCCGGCGTTGAAGTTCACGAAGCCCTCGTGCATCACAGTGGTGCCGGCGGCCAGATGCGCGCCGAGACGGACCCGGTCGGCGTCGGCGATCCGCACACCGGAGGGCACCACGTAGTCGGTCATCCGCGGGAACTTGTCGACCCCGTACACCGCCAGGTGCCGGCCGGCAGCCCGCTCGATCACCCGCAGCTCGTCCACCCGCTCCGGGGGGCACGGCCCGGCGGACGTCCAGGCCACGTTGGCCAGCTTGCCGAAGATGCCGTCCAGGTTGAGCTGGTTGGGTCGCACCAGGCGGTGCGAGAGCAGGTGCAACCGGAGGTACGCGTCGGAGGCGTCCTTGATCGGGTCGTCCAACGAGCCGATCACGGTCACGACCTGCACGGTACGCAGACCAGGCAGGGGCCGGTCACCGAGCGCGGCCGGCGGCAGGTCGAGCACGTCCGCCTTGTCCTCGCCGGCGACCAGCGGCAGCTCGCCCAGGCCCAGCTTGCCGGTCGGGTACCAGGTGTCGAGCACCTGCTCGTCTGCGGTGACCGTAGCCAGGCCGATGCCCCAGGCGGAATCTGCGGACGTCACTGTTACACCTCTCGGTCACGGCCGGGCTGACCTCGGCTCGCTCCTCGCGCTGACAGACCTGAAGGTACCGTGCGAACCATGGAGAACCCGCTGACCCCCGAGGTCCTCGCCGATCCGGTGCAGCTGACCCGCGCTCTGGTCGACATAGAGTCCGTGTCCCTCAACGAGAAGGCGATCGCCGACTGTGTCGAAGAGGTGCTGCGGGCCGTACCGCACCTGACCACCCACCGGCACGGCAACACGGTGATGGCCCGTACCGACCTCGGTCGGTCGCAGCGTGTCGTGCTGGCCGGGCACCTCGACACGGTGCCGTTGAACAACAACTTTCCGTCGACGATGCGCGGCGACCTGATGTACGGCTGCGGCACCTCCGACATGAAGTCCGGCACCGCGTACGCGCTGCACCTGGCGGTGACGCTGCCCGAGCCGCGCTACGACGTGACGTACTTCTTCTACGAGGCCGAGGAGATCGAGTCCAAGTACAACGGGCTCAACCTCGTCGCCCAGGCGTTCCCGGAGTGGTTGCAGGCGGACTTCGCCGTGCTGCTGGAGCCGACGTACGGCATCGTCGAGGCGGGCTGCCAGGGCACCATGCGCTCGGTGGTCACCACGACCGGAGTACGCGCCCACTCGGCGCGCTCCTGGCACGGGGTCAACGCCATCCACGCCGCCGGCGAGGTGCTGCGACGCCTCCAGACGTACGAGGCGCGCCGGGTAACCATCGACGGCTGCGACTACCGCGAGGGCATGAACGCGGTGCGGATCAACGGTGGGGTGGCCGGCAACGTGGTCCCCGACCTGTGTGAGGTCGAGGTCAACTACCGGTTCGCCCCGGACCGCACCCCGGCCGAGGCGGAGGCGCACCTGCGTGAGGTGTTCGCCGGCTTCGAGCTGAAAGTCACCGACACTGCTGCCGGTGCCGCGCCCGGGCTCGACGCGGCCCCCGCGAAGGAGTTCCTGGCGGCGGTCGGCGCCGCGCCGATCGGCAAGCTGGGCTGGACCGACGTGGCCCGGTTCGCGGCGATGGGCATTCCCGCGCTGAACTTCGGCCCGGGCGACCCGAACCTCGCCCACCACCCCGACGAGCACGTCGAGATCAGCAAGATCCGCGACGGCGCGGCAACCCTGCACCGCTGGCTAGCCCCAGCCTGACCCCCGCCGGAGCGCCCGGTGATCAAGAGGTTTGCGTCAGCCTGGCCCGTTGTCGGCGACGCAAACCTCTTGATCGGCTCCGGACGGGGTGGGGGAGGTGGGGATCGGGTTCTGCTGGCGGGTGCGGCGGCGTTCGGCCACCACGTCTCGGATCCGTCGCTGCATCTGGCGACGAATCCGGATCATCTCGCTGTTACTGATCACGCTGTCTCCTCCCCCGAAGGCGCGCGCCGGGGCATACCCGGTATGTGAATAGTAAGACGTACGGGAGCGCCGAATAGTTGCCCGTGATCCCGAACAATTTCTCGGCGTCCCCGCCCCGCGCACCCGGGCGGTGCTGCTCCACTACGGTTGCCCCATGAGCCAGAGCAACGGGCGGGAGGCCGGTCGCGGTCCCGGACAGGAGCGGCATCGCGGTGCGGTCACCCTGCGCAGAGGGGCGATCCCGAGCAGCACCGCCGACCAGCGACTGCTTGATTCACGGGGGCGGGGCGACTGGAAGACCAAGGACGCCTGGCGCGCGCTGCGCATCCTCGCCGAGTTCGTCGAGGGTTTCGACACCCTTGCCGACGTGCCGTCGGCGGTCAGCGTCTTCGGCTCGGCGCGTAGCGCGCCGGACAGCGCCGAGTGCCAGTTGGCCGAGGAGTTGGGCGGTGCGCTGGCCCGAGCCGGCTACGCGGTGATCACCGGAGGTGGGCCCGGCGTGATGGAGGCCGCCAACCGGGGCGCCAGCGAGGCCAACGGGCTCTCCGTGGGGCTCGGCATCGAGCTTCCGTTCGAGCAGGGCATCAACGACTGGGTCGACCTGGCCATCGACTTCCGTTACTTCTTCGCCCGCAAGACGATGTTCGTCAAGTACGCCCAGGCGTTCGTCGTACTGCCCGGCGGGTTCGGCACCATGGACGAGTTGTTCGAGGCGCTCACCCTGGTGCAGACCGGCAAGGTCACCCGGTTCCCGGTGGTGCTCATGGGCGTCGCCTACTGGCAGGGCCTGCTGGACTGGCTGCGCGACACGATGGCCGCCACCGGCAAGATCGGGCCGGTGGACCTGGATCTGATCTGCCTCACCGACGACGTCAACGAGGCGGTCCGGTACATCGTCGCGTCGGAGGCCGCTCTCTCCGCCGAGCAGGAGGCGGTCCGCGAGGAGGCCGTCGCCCGCACCGGCGCAGACCAGCAGGCGGCAGCCGAACAGGCTCGGGACCACGACTGATGGCGGCGATCTGCGTCTTCTGCGCCTCCTCTCGTACCCTCGATCAGCGCTGGTTGGACCTGGCCGCCGAGACCGGCGCGGAGCTGGCCCGGCGCGGGCACACGCTGGTCAGCGGTGGTGGCTGTGTCGGCATGATGGGCGCGCTGGCGGACGGCGCCCGATCCGCCGGAGGGCGCACCGTCGGCGTGATCCCGCAGTCGCTGGTCGACCTGGAGGTCGCCGACCTGGCCTCGGACGAGCTGCTGGTGACCGACTCGATGGCCAGCCGCAAGACCCTGATGATCGACAAGTCGGACGCCTTCCTCACCCTGCCCGGCGGGCTGGGCACCCTGGACGAGTTGTTCGAGGTCTGGACCACCGCCACCCTCGCCCAGCACACCAAGCCGATGGTGCTGATCGACACCGACGGGTTCTACCGCCCCCTGCTGGACTGGCTCGACGCGCTGGCCGACCAGACCTTCCTCAAGCCCGCCGGCCGCGACCTCCTGACGGTCACCACCACCGTCACCGAGGCCCTCGACGTCCTGGAATCCCACCTGACCTGACCCCCACCCCGCCCGCCCGGCCCGCCCGGACCTCGGCCCGCCCCGGTGATCATGAAGTTAGCGGCGTCTCCGTCGGCGTGTCGCGCCGCTAACCTCATGATCGACAGGGGTAGATGGGGTGGGGTGCGCGGGGGCGGGGTGTGGGGGTAGGGGTGGGGTTGGTTGTCGTATGGGTCTGATGGGATGAGCTGATGCAGGCGTACCGGTTGGTGCGGCGGCCCGGAGGGTCGGCGCGGGGGGACGGGGCGACGCCTGACAGCGTTTCCCTGCTCGCCAGCGACGGCACGTCAGTGGGCGGTGTCGGCACGTCCGGTGGGCCCGATCGCGTGGCCGGGGCCGAGCCGGCCGTCGGCGGCGGCTGGCGGGCCGATCCGGTGCAGGCCGAGGTGGTCGGGCACACCGACGGGCCGATGCTCGTGCTCGGCGGCCCGGGCACCGGCAAGACCAGCACGCTGGTCGAGGCGGTCGCCGCCAGGGTGGCCGAGGGGGCCGACCCCGAACGGATCCTGGTGCTGACCTTCGGCCGCCGAGGCGCCACCGCACTGCGACAACGCATCGAGGCCCGGATCGCCCAGGACGGCCACCGGGTGCTGCGCGAGCCGTTGGTGCGCACCTTCCCGGCGTACGCCTTCGGGCTGCTCCGCCGCGCCGCCGCCGAGCGGGGCGAACCGTCGCCGCGGCTGCTCACCGGCCCCGAACAGGATCTGATCATCCGTGAGCTGCTGGACGTGGTGGGCGAGGAGCCCGAGGACGACCCGGTCGGCTGGCCCACCGACCTGCGCCCCGCCCTGCGCACCCGGGCGTTCGCCGGCCAACTGCGCGACCTGCTCATGCGCGCCGCCGAACGCGGCGTGGGCCCGATCGAACTGGCCCGGCTGGGTGAGAAGCTCGGCCGCGCCGACTGGCCGGCCGCCGCCCGCTTCCTGCGGGAGTACGTCGCCGTGCTCGCGTTGCGTGACGTCAGCAACCGGGGCTCCATCGCGTACGACCCGGCGGAGCTGGTCCGGGCGGCCACCGGGCTGCTGCGCGACGACGAGGAGTTGCTGGCCGCCGAGCGTCGTCGGCTCGCGTACGTCTACCTCGACGAGCTGGCCGACACGGACCCCGCCCAACTGGAGCTGCTCTCGGTCATCGCCGGCGGTGGCAAGTCGCTCGTCGCGTTCGCCGACCCGGATTCCTCCACGTACGCGTTCCGGGGCGCCGACCCGGCCGGGGTGGCGACGTTCCCGCACCGGTTCCGGACGGCATCCGGTGCGCCGGCCGCGCAGGTGCTGCTGACCACGTCGTACCGGGCCGGGTCGGGTCTGCTCACGGCGATCGCCCGGCTGGGTCGCCGGCTGCGGGGCCCGGCCGCGCACCGCCGGCTGCACCCCCTGCCGGACGCGCCGCCCGGCGTGGTCGAGGTGCACACCTTCCGCTCGGCGACCAGCGAGGCCGCCTGGTTGGCCCACGCGCTGCGCTCGGCACACCTGCTCGACGGCGTGCCGTGGTCACGGATGGCGGTGCTGGTGCGGTCCACCGCGTTGCAGCTGCCCACCCTTCGACGGGCGCTGCACGCTGCCGGCGTACCCACAGTGGTGCACGGCGAGGATCTGCCCCTGCACCTGCAACCGGCGGTCGCGCCACTGCTGCTCCTGCTGCGCTGCGCGCTGGAGCCGGAAAGACTCGACGAGGAGGCGGCGGTCGCGCTGCTGCACTCGCCGCTCGGCGGGGCCGACCCGCTGGCCGAACGGCGGCTGCGGCAGGGCCTTCGCGCGCTCGCGTTGGCCGGCGGTGACCGACGTCCCTCCGGGGAGCTGGTCGTCGAGGCACTACAGGATCCGGAGGAGTTGGCCGGCATCGAGCGGCACTGGGCGGAGCCGGCGCAGGCGGTGGCCGGGCTGCTGGCCATCGCACGCGAGGCCGCTGCCCGGCCGGGCGCGACCGCCGAGGACGTGCTCTGGGCCGTCTGGCACGCCAGTGGCCTCGCCGAGCGGTGGGCCGGCGCGATCAACCAGGGGCGTCCGGAGGCCGGTGAGGGCGACCTGGCCCGGCGTCGGCGAGCCGAGGCTGCCGACCGCGACCTGGACGCCGTGCTGGTCCTCTTCGACGCGGCGGCCCGGTTCACCGACCGGCTGCCCGGTGCCCGCACCGAGGTCTTCCTCGACCACGTGCTCGCCCAGGACCTGCCGGCCGACACCATCGCCCCGACCGCCGACCGGG
This sequence comes from Micromonospora sp. NPDC049089, assembly GCF_040648775.1. NCBI lineage: Bacteria > Bacillati > Actinomycetota > Actinomycetes > Micromonosporales > Micromonosporaceae > Micromonospora > Micromonospora sp. NPDC049089. Next base: position 5,672 of record NZ_JBEZEH010000218.1, on the reverse strand, counting down.
GAGCGGCGGTACGCCTGCTGACCGCGCACGCCGCGAAGGGCCTGGAATGGGACCTGGTCGCGGTGGCCGGTGTGCAGGAGGGCATCTGGCCGGACCTGCGGTTGCGCGGCAGCCTGCTCGGCTCCGAGCGACTGGTCGACGTGCTGGCCGGCCGGTCGGTCGACGGGGCGACCGCGGCGAACGTGGTGGGTCAGACCTCGGCGTTGCTGGACGAGGAGCGTCGGCTCTTCCACGTCGCCATCAGTCGGGCCCGCCATCGGCTGCTGGTCAGCGCCGTGGCATCGGCCGCCGTCGGCGGCGACGACCACGAGGAGCAACCCAGCCGGTTCCTGCACGAGCTGGGCCCGAGCATCCCGCCACCGACCCCGCCGAGCGCACCGCCCACCCCGCCCACCCCGCCCACCCCGCCGACCCCGCCGCCCACCCCGCCGACCCCGCCGCCTCCGGCCCCACCGACCCCGCCCGGTCCGCGCACCGAGCCGTCGTCCGGCGGCAACGGGGGCGCCGCGGCGGGCGAGTCCGGCGACGAGGAGCCGGACCGCCCCGGGGCGCTGCCGGTGACCCGTCCACCTCGGGCGCTCACCCTGCCGGCGTTGGTCGCGGAACTCCGTACCGCCATCACCGACCCGGCCGCCCCGGCGGCCCGGCGGCGCGCCGCGGCGGCCGAGCTGGCCCGGCTCGCCGCCGCCGGGGTGCCCGGCGCGCACCCCGACGACTGGTGGGGGTTGCGGGTTCTCTCCGACGACCGGCCGCTCGTCGACGACGGCGACCCGGTGCGGGTCACCCCGTCGGCCATGGAGAGTGCGCTGCGGTGCAGCCTGCGCTGGCTGCTGGAACGGCACGGCGGTAGCGGTCCTACCAGCACCGCGCAGGGGGTGGGCAACCTGGTGCACGCCGCCGCGATGCTCGCCGAGGACGCCAGCGCCGACCGTGGCGCGCTGCTCGACTACGTGGCCGCCCGGTTCGACGCGATCGAGCTGGCGGCCCGGTGGATGGCCGGGCCGGAGCGGGAACGCGCCGAGGCGATGGTCGACAAGCTGCTGCGCTGGCTGGCCACCAATCCGCGCCGGTTGCTCGCCATCGAGCACGAGTTCGCCGTCCGTCTGGACGACCCGAATCGGCCCGTCGACCTGACCGGTCGGGTCGACCGGCTGGAGGTCGACGAGGCCGGGCGGCTCGTGGTGATCGACCTGAAGACCGGCAAGTCGACAGCTGTCACCGGCACCGACCTCGCCGAGCACCCGCAGCTCGGCGCCTACCAGGCGGCGGTGGAGGCAGGGGCGTTCGCCGAGTTCGGTGACGAGTCCGGGGGTGCCGCGCTGGTGCAGCTCGGGACCTCCGCCAAGGACGCCAGGGAGCAGAATCAGCCGGCCGCCAGCGAGGGGCCGGCGGCCGGTTGGGCGACCGCGCTGGTCCGGCGGACCGCCGATACGATGGCAGCCGCCACGTTCGCCGCGGTGGCCAACTCGAAGTGCCGGGTCTGCCCGGTGCGCACCAGCTGCCCAGTCTCCGGGCAGGGCCGCCAGGTCGTCGAGCCGCCCACCGTCCGACGCGCAGGCGAGGGCGAGGAGTGAGCTTGCGAGCCCCGCAGTCACGAACTGAGATGGCACCGTGATGGCGAGGAGTGAGCTTGCGAGCCCCGCAGTCACGAACTGAGATGGCACCGTGAGGGCGAGGAGTGCGCCGGTGTTGGGAACTGAGACGGCACGGTGAGTCAGCCCACCCTGTTCGGCGCGGGTCCCGCGCCGACGCCCCGACTCGCGGACTCCGGCCCTCGGTACACACCGGTGGAGCTGGCCAAGCTGCTGCGGTTGCCGGCGCCCACCCGGGAACAGGCCGCGATCATCGCCGCCCCGGTGGAACCGCTGCTGGTGGTCGCGGGCGCCGGGTCGGGCAAGACCGAGACGATGGCCGCCCGGGTGGTCTGGCTGGTGGCCAACTCGTACGTGCGGCCGGAGCAGATCCTCGGGCTGACCTTCACCCGCAAGGCGGCCGGCGAGCTGGCCCATCGGGTACGAACCCGGCTCGACCAGCTGATCCGCCGACTCGGCAGGCAGGGGCGGGACCCGCTGGACGACCCGCTCGCGGGTGAACCCACCGTCTCCACCTACCACTCGTACGCGGGGCGGATCGTCACCGAGCACGGGCTGCGGGCCGGCTACGAGCCGTCCACCCGGCTGCTCACCGAGGCGTCCCGCTGGCAGTTGGTCGACCTGCTGGTGCGCAACTACGACGGCGACATGTCCGAGGTGGACCGGATGCCGAGCACCATCACCGACGCGGTGCTGGCGCTGGCCGGGGAGTTGGACGAGCATCTGGTCGCGCCGGACGACCTGGCGGCCTGGACCGGTCGGTTCTTCGCCGAGGTGCAGTCCCGGCCGGGTCGGGTGTACGCCGACGTGCGTAAGGCGCTCACCCTCCAGCAGACCCGGTTGCGCCTGTTGCCGCTGGTGCGGGCGTACGCCCGGCGCAAGGAGGACTTCGAGGCGATGGACTTCGCCGACCAGCTCGCCCGGGCGGCCCGGGTGGCCCGGGACCACCCGGGGGTCGGCGTGATCGAGCGGGACCGCTTCCGGGTGGTGCTGCTCGACGAGTACCAGGACACCAGCCACGCACAGGTGGTGTTGCTCAACGCGCTGTTCGGTGGCGGGCACCCGGTGACCGCGGTGGGCGACCCGTGCCAGTCGATCTACGGCTGGCGGGGGGCCAGCGCGGGCACCCTGGACCGGTTCCCCACCGAGTTCGCCCGCGCCAACGGTGAGCCGGCCCCGGCGCTGGGGCTCACCACGAGTTGGCGCAACCGCCCGGAGATCCTCCGGGTGGCGAACGCGCTCTCCACCCCGCTGCGGGCGGCGGGTGCCCGGGTGCCGGAACTGCGCTCCGCGCTGACCGTCCGGGACCCGATCCCGCACCGCAGCCCGGGCGGCGCGGCCGGCGGCACCGTGCACTGCGCGATGCTGCCCACGTACGCCGACGAGGCCGCCTGGATCGCCGACAGCGTGCTCGCCGCCTGGCGTGGCGCGGCCGGGATGCCGGGCGCGGCCCCGGAACACATCCCGGTGGAGCGCCGTCCGACGACGGCCGTGCTGGTCCGGGTGCGCAGCCAGATTCCGGCGATCGAGTCGGCGCTGCGTGAGCGGGGCCTACCGGTCGAGGTGGTGGGGCTGGGCGGCCTGCTGGACACCCCCGAGGTACGTGACGTGGTCTGCACGTTGCGGGTCCTGGCCGACCCGACCGATGGCGCCGCGCTGCTGCGGTTGCTCACCGGCGCCCGTTGGCGGATCGGGCCACGTGACCTGGTGGCGTTGCACCGGCGAGCCCGGGCCATCGCGAACGCCCGGCGACAGGTGGCCGCCGACGAGGCCTCGGAGATCAGCCCCGACCTGTTGGACGAGGCGACCCTGGTGGAGGCGTTGGCCGACCTCGGGCCGGCGCAGGCGTACTCGGCCGAGGGTTTCGCGCGGCTGCGCGCGTACGGCCGGGAGTTGGCGCTGCTGCGCTACCGGCTGGACCAGGCGCTGCCGGACCTCATCGCGGACATCGAGCGGACCATCGGCCTGGACGTGGAGGTCGCGGTGCGGGCCGGCCGGGACGGCGCCGGCGACGCGGGCCTGGCCCGGGGGCATCTGGATGCGCTCGGCGACGTGGCGGCCCGGTTCAGCGGGGAGACGCCCGGCGCGACCCTGTCCGGGTTCCTGTCCTACCTGGCCGCCGCCGAGGACGAGGAGCGCGGTCTGGCGCCGGGCGAGGTCGAGGTGGTGGAGGGCGCGGTGCAGGTGGTCACCGCGCACGCCGCCAAGGGCCTGGAGTGGGACGTCGTGGCGGTGGCCGGGCTCAGTCGTGGGCTGTGGCCGGGGCCGGTCCGCAACTCCGACCACTGGCTGGGTGGGCTGGGCGTACTGCCGTTCCCGCTGCGCGGCGACGCCGACGGGCTGCCCGAGTTGGCGCTCGACGAGGCGGGGGACCAGCGGGCCGTGGCGCGGGCGGTGACCGACTTCACCGACGCGTGGCGTGCCCACGACGAGCGGGAGGAACGCCGGCTGACGTACGTGGCTGTCACCCGGCCGCGCCGGCTGCTGCTCTGCTCCGGTTACTGGTGGGGAGAGGGCACGAAGCGACCGCGAGGTCCGTCGGTCTTCCTGCGTGAGGTGTACGACGCCTGCCTCGACGGCGGGCCGGGGCACCTGATCGACGCGTGGGCGCCCGAGCCGACCCCGGACGCGACGAACCCCACGGCCGAGGTCGTGCTCCGCGCGGAGTGGCCGGCCGACCCGCTGGGCGGTCGCCGGCCGGCGTTGGCCGAGGCGGCCGGGCTGGTGCGTCGCCTGATGGCCGACGGCCCGGCGGCGGCGCTCCCCGGGCCGGTCGGGCCGGTGCTCCCTGGGCCGGTCGGGCCGGTGCTCGCCGGGCCGGTCACGCCGATCGGCTCGACGGTCGAGTCAGGCGAGCCGGTCGAGCAGGTCGAGCCGGAGGTGGATCCGGAGGTGGCGCGCTGGCAGCGCGAGGCGGACCTGCTGTTGGCGGAGCGCGCCGAGCTGACCCGGCTCTCCGGTGCGGTCGAGGTGGCGCTGCCCGGGGCGCTGAGCGTCACCCAGCTGGTAGCGCTGCGGCGTGATCCGGCGGCGCTGGCGCGTACGCTGCGTCGCCCGGTGCCGTCCGAACCCAACCCGTACGCCCGTCGAGGCACCGCCTTCCACGCCTGGTTGGAGCAGCGCTTCGGCGCCGACCGCCTGTTGGACCTGGACGAGCTGCCCGGCGCGGCCGACGCGGACGCCGCACCCGACGAGGCGCTGGTCGAGCTTCAGGAGCGGTTCCTGGCCAGCGAGTGGGCCGACCGGTCACCGGTGGAGGTCGAGGTGCCCTTCGCCACGGTGATCGCTTCAGTGGTGGTGCGGGGCCGGATGGACGCGGTCTTCGCCAGGCCGGGTGGCCGGTTCGACGTGGTCGACTGGAAAACCGGCGCGCAGCCCACCGGGCCGGCAGCCGACGTGGCCGCCGTGCAGCTGGCGGTGTACCGGCTGGCCTGGGCGGAGTTGGCCGGTGTGCCGGTCGACCGGGTGGGCGCGGCGTTCCACTACGTCCGCCACGGGGTCACCGTCCGGCCCGCCGACCTGCTGGATGTGACCGGCCTCACGGCCATGATCGCCCAGTTGCCCGAGGATTCTGCCCAACATTGACCACTGCGGGGAAAACCGTGGTAGGTTGACCGGGTTGCAGTTTTGGTTACCAGAGACTCTGTGTGCGCCTGGCGGGATTGTGGCCCCAGGCGCTCTTTGTTGTGTCCGGAGTTCTCCGGGCGGGGCGACCAGAAGCGACAGGCGATTCGCGCATCCCCGCGCGGAGCGCTCCTCTTCGGGCACGCAACAAGTGCGTGTCCGACGTTCCGTCAAGGAGACGAAACACATGGCTATTGGCACCGTGAAGTGGTTCAACGCTGACAAGGGCTTCGGCTTCATCACCCCCGACGGCGGCGGCGCCGACGTCTTCGCCCACTTCTCGGCGATCCAGTCCTCCGGCTACCGGAGCCTGGACGAGAACCAGCGGGTCGAGTTCGAGGTGACCCAGGGCCAGAAGGGCCCGCAGGCGGAGAACATCCGCCCGCTCTGATCTTCGGATCGGTCAGCATTACCTGTCGCGCCCTCCGGGTGTGACGGTGACGGGACCGGCCCGCC
>NZ_JBEZEH010000217.1:0-12119 GCF_040648775.1 Micromonospora sp. NPDC049089 | reverse complement strand
GCCGTCGTGACCGGCGTTCTGGGCGATCCAGCGCAGCGGCTCGACGAGCGCCTTGCGCACGACCGAGACGCCGACCTTCTCGTCACCGGTGAAGCCCAGGTCGTCGTCGAGCACCGAGAGGATCTGCACCAGGGCGGCGCCGCCGCCGGGCACGGTGCCCTCCTCGACCGCAGCCTTGGTCGCCGCGATGGCGTCCTCGATGCGGTGCTTGCGCTCCTTCATCTCGACCTCGGTCGCCGCGCCAGCCTTGATGACGGCGATGCCACCGGAGAGCTTCGCCAGCCGCTCGGCCAGCTTCTCCCGGTCCCAGTCGGAGTCGGAGGCCTCGATCTCCTTGCGGATCTGGGAGACCCGGTCGGTGACGTCGGCCTTCTGGCCACCGCCGTCGACGATCGTGGTGTTCTCCTTGTCGACCACGACGCGCCGGGCGGTGCCGAGCACCTCCAGGCCGACCTGGTCGAGCTTGTAGCCCAGCTCCGGGGCGACCAGCTCGGCGCCCGTGGAGATCGCGATGTCCTGGAGCATTGCCTTGCGCCGGTCACCGAAGCCGGGGGCCTTGACCGCGCAGACCTTGAGGGTCTTGCGCAGCGAGTTGACCACCAGGGTGGAGAGCGCCTGGCCGTCCACGTCCTCGGCGATGATCAGCAGGGGCTTGCTGTTCTGCAGGACCTTCTCCAGCAGCGGCAGCAGCTCCTCGATCGCCGAGATCTTCTGGGTGGTGACCAGGATGTACGCGTCCTCAAGGACGGACTCCTGACCCTCCAGGTCGGTGACGAAGTTCGGCGAGATGAAGCCCTTGTCGAACTGGAGACCTTCGGTCACGTCCAGTTCGGTGGTGAGCATCGAGCCTTCCTCGACGGTGATGACACCGTCGCGGCCGACGCGCTCCATCGCCTCGGCGATCAGATCGCCGATCGTGGAGTCCTGCGCGGAGATCGTCGCCACGTTCGCGATCGACTCCTTGCTGGTGACCTCGGCGGCCTTGCCGAGCAGCGCCTCGGAGACCTTCATGGCCGCCGCGTCGATGCCCCGCTTGAGACCGGCCGGGTTGGTCCCGGCGGTCACGTTGCGCAGACCCTCGCGAACCATCGCCTGGGCCAGCACTGTCGCGGTGGTGGTGCCGTCGCCGGCGACGTCGTTGGTCTTGGTCGCCACCTCCTTGACCAGCTGCGCGCCAAGGTTCTCGTACGGGTTGGTGAGCTCGATCTCCTTGGCGATGGTCACACCATCGTTGGTGATCGTCGGCGCACCGAATTTCTTGTCCAGGACGACGTTGCGCCCGCGCGGGCCGAGGGTGACCTTGACCGTGTCCGCGAGGGCGTTGACACCGTGCTCCAGCAGGTGCCGGGCGTCGTCCGAGAAGCTCAGGATCTTCGCCATTAATGTCCCTTCGAAGCGCCATTGCCCCGGCCCGGCGAGCCGGACCGGGGCAGTGGCACTGATCGGTTGCTTACTTCTCGATGACCGCGAGGACGTCGCGGGCGGAGAGCACCAGGTACTCCTCGCCGGCGTACTTGACCTCGGTGCCGCCGTACTTCGAGTAAAGGACGGTGTCGCCGACCTGCACGTCAACCGGAACCCGGTTGCCGTTGTCGTCGACGCGCCCCGGGCCCACAGCGAGGACGGTGCCCTCCTGCGGCTTCTCCTTGGCGGTGTCGGGGATCACGATGCCCGACGCCGTGGTGGTCTCAGCCTCGTTCGCCTGGACCACGATGCGGTCCTCGAGCGGCTTGATCGCAACCTTGGTCGCGGTAGTCACGGGCATACCCTCCTGGGGTACTGGTTTCGTTGCTGGCCAGCGGGGCTGACCAGCGTCAATCTGCCTCATGCCACCGGGCGGTGCCGTCGTCGCGGGTGCCGGTCCGCCTGGCGTGCGCACCCGGGTCGCGAGACCCGGAAGCTGGCACCCTCAGGGTGAGAGTGCTAATCGCAGGTTATTCCGTGGCTAGCACTCCGTCAAGGAGAGTGCCAGCGCGTCGCGCCCCGCCAGCCAAGTTTTCCGAGTCGGACGGGACAATGGCCGGGTGGATCTCGATCAGCTGGCGGCGCTGCGTACCCCTGAGGGGTCGGCCGCGCTCACCGCGGCGGCCGACCTGGCCGGCGGTGATCCACTGGTCGCGGCGTCGGCCCTGCGCGCGACCGGGGTGCCGCCGACGTTGGCCGCGGCGGCGTTGACCCAGGCCGAGTTGCGCCACCGGGCGGTGGGCAAGTTCGGCTCGGCCGCCGCTGGGATGTTCCTCACCCGCCCCGGCCTGGAGCAGGCCACCCGCCGGGTGGTCGCCGACCGTCGAGCCGCCCGGTTGCACGCGGCCGGCGTGCGGACCCTGGCCGATCTCGGGTGCGGGCTCGGGGCCGACGCGCTGGCCGCCGCCCGCGCCGGCATCCGGGTGTACGGGGTGGAGGCTGACCCGGTGACCGCGGCGATGGCCGCCGCCAACGCCGAGGCGGCCGGCCTGGCCGAGCTGTTCACCGTCGAGTGCGGCGACGCGACCGGGTTCGACGTGGCAAGGGTCGACGGGGTCTTCTGCGACCCGGCCCGCCGCGCCACCGGCACCGGGCGGCGGATCTTCGACCCGCGCGCCTACTCGCCACCGTGGGACTTCGTCACCGGGTTGGCCGAGCGGGTGCCGCGCACCGTGGTGAAGGTCGCGCCGGGCCTGGACCACGCGCTCATCCCGGCCGGGGCGGAGGCCGAGTGGGTCAGCGTGGACGGCGACCTGGTCGAGGCCGCGCTCTGGTGCGGTGAGCTGGCGGAGGTGCCCCGTCGCGCCACCCTCTACCGCCAACGGGGCGCCGAGGCCCGCAGCCACCAGCTCACCGGCTCGGGTGCCGCCGAGGCGCCGGTCGGGCCGCCGCGTCGCTACCTGTACGACCCGGACCCGGCGGTGGTGCGCGCGCACCTCGTGGCCGAACTGGCCAGCGAACTGGACGCCAACCTGGGCGATCCGAGCATCGCCTACCTCTACGCCGACCAGCCGGTCCGCACCCCGTACGCGCGCTGCCTGGAGATCACCGACGTGTTGCCGTTCTCGCTCAAGCGCCTGCGGGCGCTGCTGCGGGAGCGCCGGGTGGGCCGGGTGGAGATCCTGAAGCGGGGTTCGGCGCTCACCCCGGAGCAGCTCCGGCGGGACCTGCGGCTGGCCGGGGACGCAGCGGCGAGTCTGGTGCTCACCCGGGTCGGCGGCGCACCGACGGTGCTGATCGGCCGGCCGGTCGACTAGCGCCGTCTCGACTAGCGTCTTCGCTGTGGCGGGACAGGGCACGCCGGCAACGGCACTCTTGGTCAAGCGGGGCATCGCGCATCGCACCCATCCGTACCGGGTGGCGCCGGACGCCCCGAACTACGGCGCGTTGGTGGCGGTGGCGCTCGGCGTGGCACCGGAGCGCGTGTTCAAGACTCTGGTGACCGACGTCGACGGCGCGCTCACCGTGGCGGTCGTTCCGGTCACCGGCGAGTTGGATCTGAAGGCTCTCGCGGCTGCGGTCGGCGGCAAGCGGGCGGCGTTGGCCGACCGGGCGGTCGCCGAGCGGGCCACCGGCTACGTACGCGGTGGGATCAGCCCGCTCGGGCAGCGTCGACGGTTGCCCACAGTGCTGGACGAATCCGCGCTGGATCTCCCGACGATCTACGTCTCGGCTGGTCGGCGTGGTCTGCAACTCGAACTGGCCGCGGCGGATCTGGTGGCGCTGACCGACGCCTGTACCGCGCCGTTGCAGACCCACTGACGACAGTCGTTACGTCGACACCCCCGTGGGATACCCGCGGAGTAACAGTCGCGTTGCTGAATTGTTATCGCTCCCAACAAACTATGCACCTGCGCGGTCTTGTGGAGCCGGTGTGACGCGAAATACGTTGCCGGACACAACAAAACAACACCTCCCCCACCTCCGAAAGGACCCTGCACATGCGTAAGGGGATCCTCACCATCGCCGCCGTGGGCCTGCTCACGACCGGCGGCTTGACCGCCTGTGGCGACGACTCCGGCGACAAGGCCGCCTCCGCCAAGACCCCCAAGATCGGCGTGATCCTCCCGGACAGCAAGTCCTCGGCCCGCTGGGAGACCGCGGACCGCCGGTTCCTGGAGGAGGCGTTCAAGGCCGCCGGCGTCCAGTACGACATCCAGAACGCCCAGAACGACAAGACCGCCTTCCAGACCATCGCCGACCAGATGATCACCAGCGGTGTGACCGCTCTGATGATCGTCAACCTGGACTCCGGCACCGGCAAGGCAGTGCTCGACAAGGCCAAGTCGCAGGGCGTCGCCACCATCGACTACGACCGGCTCACCCTCGGCGGCTCCGCCCAGTACTACGTCAGCTTCGACAACGAGACCGTCGGCAAGCTCCAGGGCGAGGGTCTGTCGAAGTGCCTGACCGAGAAGGGCGCCAAGAACCCCGTCGTGGCGTACCTGAACGGCTCCCCCACCGACAACAACGCCACCCTGTTCAAGGCTGGCTACGACTCGGTGCTCAAGCCGAAGTTCGACTCCAAGGAATACGTCAAGGGCCCTGAGGACGCGGTGCCGGCGTGGGACAACGCGCAGGCCGCGACGATCTTCGAGCAGCAGCTCACCACGGCCAACGGCAAGATCGACGGCGTGCTGGCCGCCAACGACGGTCTCGGCAACGCGGCCATCTCGATCCTGAAGAAGAACAAGCTCAACGGCAAGGTGCCGGTGACCGGGCAGGACGCCAGCACCGAGGGCCTGCAGAACATCCTCGCCGGTGACCAGTGCATGACCGTCTACAAGGCGGTCCGGGAAGAGGCCAAGGCCGCCTCCGACCTGGCCATCGCCCTCGCCAAGGGTGAGAAGAAGGACACCGGCCAGACGGTCAAGGACGGTGACCGGGACGTGCCCTCGGTGCTGCTCACCCCGAAGGCCATCTACAAGGAGAGCGTCAAGGACGTCATCGCCGACGGCTACGTGACCAAGGAAGAGGTCTGCACCGCGGCGTACACCAAGTTCTGCGCCGAAGCCGGCATCAGCTGACCGACGCCGCAGTACCCGCCGGAACGACCATCGCCGCCCGGCACGGGAGCACCCCTCCCGTGCCGGGCGGCGCCCGCCGGACGGGCCCCGACCCTCCCTTAAGAAGGAGACCCCCGTGTCCGCGACCCCCCTGCTGGAACTCCGCGGGATCGACAAGAGCTTCGGTCCCGTCCAGGTGCTCCGCGACGTCGCCCTGACCGTCCACCCGGGTGAAGTGACCGCATTGGTCGGCGACAACGGCGCCGGCAAGTCGACCCTGGTGAAGTGCATCAGCGGCATCCACCCCACCGACGCCGGAGAGTTCCTGTTCAACGGTGAACCGGTGCACATCGGCAGCCCCCGCGACGCTGCCACGCTCGGCATCGAGGTCGTCTACCAGGACCTCGCGCTGTGCGACAACCTGGACATCGTGCAGAACATGTTCCTCGGCCGGGAGAAGCGCAGCGGCATCGTCCTCGACGAGCCGACCATGGAACAGCTCGCCGCCGAAACCCTGGCGGGGCTCTCCATCCGCACCGTCACCTCACTCCGGCAGCACGTGTCCAGCCTCTCCGGCGGTCAACGACAGACCGTTGCCATCGCCAAGGCGGTGCTCTGGAACAGCAAGCTCGTCATCCTGGACGAGCCGACCGCGGCGCTCGGCGTGGCACAGACCGCCCAGGTGCTCGAACTGGTCCGACGCCTCGCCGACAACGGCCTGGCCGTGGTGCTCATCTCGCACAACATGAACGACGTCTTCGCCGTCTCCGACCGGATCGCCGCGCTGTACCTCGGTCAGATGGTCGCCCAGGTGAAGACCACCGACATCACCCACGCCCAGGTGGTCGAGCTGATCACCGCCGGGCGCTCGGGCGGGCTCGGCCTCGCCACCGACCCGGGCAGCAACGGCGACGGCCCGCAGGCGGCCGACTCGATCTCAGGAGGCGCCCGATGACCACCACCGCCGTGCGGAAGGACGGCCCCGCCGCCGTCACACCGACGCCGACCATCGGAGGCCACTTCCGCAACTACCTGAGCCGGGTACGCGGTGGCGACGTCGGCGCGCTACCAGCCGTCCTCGGCCTGATCGTGCTCTGCACGGTCTTCGCGATCATGCGGCCGTCGTCGTTCCTGTCGGCCGGCAACTTCGCCAACCTCTTCACCCAGGGCGCGGCGGTAACGCTGATCGCGATGGGCCTGGTCTTCGTGCTGCTGCTCGGCGAGATCGACCTCTCCGCCGGCTTCGCCAGCGGCGTCTGCGCTGCGGTGCTGGCCAATGTGGTCACCGTGCTCGGCTACCCCTGGTGGGTCGCCGTGCTCGCCGCCGTCGCCACCGGTGTGGTCATCGGCACCACGCTCGGCATGCTCGTGGCGAAGATCGGCATTCCGTCCTTCGTGGTCACCCTCGCCGGCTTCCTCGCCTTCCAGGGCGTCGTGCTGCTGCTCGTCAAAGAGGGCACCAACATCTCCGTCCGCGACGACGTGCTGGTCGCCATCGCCAACCGCAACCTCGCCCCCACGCTGGGCTGGGGGCTGACCGTCCTCGCGGTCATCGGCTACGCGGCGGTGCAACTGCTGCGCCACCGCACCCGGGTGGCCCGCGGCCTGATCACCGACCCGCTCGCGGTGGTGGCGCTGCGGATCGGCGGGCTCGCCGTCATCCTCGGCACCGCGGTGTACGTGCTCAACCTGGAGCGCAGCCGCAACGTCCTGATCAGCTCACTCAAGGGCGTACCGATCGTGGTGCCGATCATCGCGGTGCTGCTGATCATCTGGACCTTCGTGCTCCAACGCACCAGCTACGGCCGGCACATCTACGCCGTGGGCGGCAACCGCGAAGCTGCCCGCCGGGCCGGCATCGGCGTCGACCGGATCCGGGTCTCGGTCTTCGTGATCTGCTCCTCGATGGCCGCCATCGGTGGCATCGTGGCGGCCAGCCGGGCCAACTCGGTCGACCCGAACACCGGGGGCAGTAACGTACTGCTCTACGCGGTCGGCGCAGCGGTGATCGGTGGCACCAGCCTCTTCGGTGGCAAGGGCCGCGTCCTCGACGCCGTACTCGGCGGCGCGGTGGTCGCGGTCATCGAAAACGGAATGGGCCTGATGGGGTACGACGCGGGAGTCAAGTACGTGGTCACGGGCGTCGTACTGCTGCTCGCCGCCAGCGTCGACGCGCTCTCCCGCCGCCGCGCGGCAGCCACCGGCACGCGCTGACCGCGCGGGAGGTAGCACCAGCATGCGCCCAGGACCGAGCCAGGATGACGTCCGACGGCAGAACCTCGGGGCCCTGCTGCGGCACGTGCACGTCAACGGGGCGACCACGCGTGCCGAGCTGACCACCACGCTGGGCCTCAACCGCAGCACCATCGGCGCGCTCACCGCCGACCTGTCCGCGGTGGGGCTGGTCAGCGAAGGCGCACCGAAGGAAACCGGCCGGGCCGGACGACCGTCACTGGTCGTCCGGCCCGAGTCGACCCGGGTCTACGCGTACGCGTACTCGGTGGAGGTGGACCGGCTGCGCGCCGCCCGGATCGGGTTGGGTGGCGCGGTCCTGGACCGCCGGGATCTGGACCGGCCGCGCGGGCTGCTGGCCGCGGAGGCCGCGCCGCTGCTGGCCGGCGCGGTCAAGGAGATGCAGCAACTGGTGCCGGCGGACGCGATCTGCGTCGGCGCCGGCGTCGCGGTCTGCGGCATGGTTCGCCGGGACGACGGCCTGGTCCGACTCGGCCCCACCACCGGTTGGGTGGACGAGCCGATCGGCGCTGCCCTCGCCGACGAGTTGGGCATCGACGTACCGGTCACAGTGGGCAACGTGGCCGACGTCGCCGCGTTCGCCGAGCACGCACGAGGTGTGGCTGCGGGCTGTGACAACGTTCTCTACCTGTACGGCGACGTCGGCGTGGGTGCCGGCATCATCGCCGGTGGGCGCCGGCTGACCGGGCACGGCGGGTACGGCGGCGAGGTCGGCCACATGAAGGTGGTCCGCGACGGCAAACCCTGTGAGTGCGGGTCCCGAGGCTGCTGGGAGACCGAGATCGGCGAGCACGGCCTGTTGCGTGCCGCCGGACGCTCCGACGCCCGGGGCCGCGACGCGCTGTTGGAGGTCTTCGACGCGGCCGACCGCGGGGACGCCCGGGCCCAGACGGCGGTCCGCCAGGCCGGCGACTGGCTCGGCTTCGGGGTGGCCAACCTGGTGAACGTCTTCAACCCCGAGATGGTCATCTTCGGCGGCACCATGCGTGACCTCTACCTCGCGGCGGCGGCGCAGATCCGCAGCCGGCTCAACTCCAACGCGCTCGGCGCCTGCCTGGAGCACGTCCGGCTGCGTACGCCGAAACTGGGTACGGACGCGCCCCTGATCGGCGCCGCCGAGCTGGCCTTCGAACGGCTCCTCGCCGACCCCCTCGACGTGGGCTGATCCGTACGCGGTCCGGCATGGATGTCGAGCTGCTCGCTGTCACCCGCTGATCCGGTTCGCTTCGCGATGAACTGATCGCGCGATCAGCCCGTACCAGTGGGCGGACGGGCAACCGGCAAGGCGCGGCTGCCCGGTCCAGACGCGTTCGGTCCGGACCGAGGAGGCACCACAGACATGGCACCGCTCAGATCCGCCCATCGCCGACTGGGCACCCGGACCCACCGAGCAGCGATGCTGCTCATCGCGATCATCGCGGGGGTCGGTGTCCTGCCCGGCGCGGCCATCGCCGCCCCCGCCGGCGGGCGACAGCTCAACGCCGCCGACATGACACTGCTCAACGGGGTGCGGTTGGCCGGGCTGTGGGAGATGCCGGCCGGCCAGATGGCCGCCGAGAAGGGACAGTCGGCGAAGGTACGGGAGATCGGCGCCGGCATCGCCGGCGAGCACCAGAAGCTCGATGAACTCGTGGTCGAGGCGGCCAACAAGCTGGGCGCGACCATCCCGAGCGAGCCGACGGCCCAACAAAAGGGCTGGCTGACGGAGATGAAGGACGCCTCCGGCGCCCGGTTCGACCAGATCTTCGTGACCCGCCTCCGGGTCGCTCACGGCAGCATTCTCCCGGTGATCAGCGCAGTACGGGCCAGCACCCGGGACGCCACCGTCCGCAAGCTCTGCGAGGACGCCACCGGCTTCGTCACGCACCACATGCAGATGCTGGAGTCCACCGGACTGGTTCGGTGGCCGGAGCTGCCGCCGGCCGCGCTGCCCGCCCCGGGTGAGGACGGACTCCTGGCCGCCGCCTCGGCCAACTCCGGCCCGCAGGTCGGAGTCAGCAGCACCGTCGTCTGGTTGGTCTTCCTCGCCGCGCTGGGCACCGGCGGAATCGCCACCTACCGGATGTTGCGCCGCAGCTGACCAGTCAGCCAGCTGCCTGGATGGATGGTGGCTCGCGTTACCGGTCCACCTGGGTGAAGTCCCAGGAGTGCGGGGCGCGGGCCACCAGCAGGGCTGGCGGGTCCGGTAGCGGGCGGGGGCTGCTGCGCCACTTGGAGATCACCACCACGCGGTGGTCGGTGGAGGAGAAGACCTCGCTGGAGACGTGGAGCGGGTCGTGCTCCAACTCGGGCAGGGCGGTGTCGCACACCCAGGTGATCAGGTCGGCGACTCCGTACGCCTCGGCGCGCGCCTCCCACATCCGCACGATCATGTCCGCCGCCCCCGTCACACGCTGACCGTGGTCAACGGCAGCGCCGAATCGGCCGGCAGGTCCAGTCGGCTCGGAGCGACCCCGGCGGCGACCAGGTGCGAACCGAGCGCGGCCACCATCGCGCCGTTGTCGGTGCACAGCTTCGGCCGGGGTACCCGAACCCGGATGCCGTACTTCTCGGCTCGCTGCTCGGCCATCGCCCGCAGCCGGGAGTTCGCCGCCACTCCCCCGCCGATGACCAGGGTCTCGATGCCCTGCGCCCGGCAGGCGGCGAGCGCCTTGCTGGTCAGGACGTCACAGACCGCCTCCTGGAAGGACGCGGCCACGTCGGCCACCGGAACCGGCTCACCGGCACGCTGGCGGGCCTCGACCCACCGGGCCACAGCCGTCTTCAGGCCCGAGAACGAGAAGTCGTACCGGTGGGCGGCGAGATCCTTCGCGGCGGTCAGACCGCGGGGGAAGGCGATCGAGGCGGCATCGCCGGCCCGGGCCTCCCTGTCGATGGGCGGACCTCCCGGGAACGGCAACCCGAGCAGCCGGGCGACCTTGTCGAACGCTTCCCCGGCCGCGTCGTCGATGGTGGCGCCGAGCGGGGTGACACCCCGGGCCAGGTCGTCCACGAGCAGGAGGGACGAGTGGCCGCCGGACACCAGGAGCGCGATGGCGGGTTCGGGCAGTGGGCCGTGCTCAAGGGTGTCCACCGCGACGTGGGCGGCGAGGTGGTTGACGCCGTAGATGGGCTTCTCGGCGGCGACCGCGTACCCCTTGGCGGCAGCGACGCCAACCAGCAACGCACCGGCCAGCCCTGGCCCCGAGGTGACAGCGATCGCGTCGATGTCGGCCAGCGTGACGCCCGCCTCGGTCAGGGCCCGGTCCATGGTCGGCACGATGGCCTCCAGGTGCGCCCGGCTGGCCACCTCCGGTACCACACCCCCGAACCGGGCGTGTTCCTCGACGCTGGAGGCGAGCGCGTCGGCCAGCAGGGTGTGCCCCCGCACGATGCCGACACCGGTCTCGTCGCAGGAGGTCTCGATACCCAGGATCAGTGGTTCGTCAGCCATTGTCGTGTGGTCCGTTCCCGGTCGGCTCGGCGTCGCGCCGCATGACCAGCGCGTCTGTGTTGCTCGGTTGGTAGTAGCCGCGCCGCACCCCGATCGGCTCGAAACCGTACGTCGCGTAGAGCCGCTGAGCTGCGGCGTTGTCCACGGCGACCTCCAGCAGGGTGCTGCCGGCGTCGCGCCGGACCGCCTCGGCTAGCAACTCCTCCAGCAGGGCACGGCCTACGCCGCGCCGCTGGGCGTCCCGGCGGACGGCGATGTTCTGTACCCACACCTCGTCCGGCGGAACGCCGGCGAGCCCGGCGTAGCCGAGCACTGAACCGTCCGCGTCGACGGCGACCCGGTAGTGGTGCCCGTTGGCGAGCTCGCTCCAGAACATGGCGGGCGACCACTTCTCAGCGCCGAAGAGGTCCGCCTCGATCGGCAGCACGTCGTCGATGTGCCACCAGCGGAACGGTTCGAGCCGTACCGCGGTCATGGCAGGACCGGTTTGCGGCCGGTCGCCGCCACCGCGTCGGGGCGTCGCAGGTAGAGCGGAGTGAGCCGCTCACTGGACGCCCCCGCCCGGATCCGCTCGGCGGCGAGCAACGCCAGCACTGTCGCGTCCGGATAGCGCGGCTCGACCCGGACGGGCAGGTCCAGGACGTCTGCGTACCGGTGCGCCCCGTCACCGACCGCGATCGTCGCGCCCAGTTCGCGGGCCCGCGCGGCGGCGACCGCCGGCGCGGACACCTCGGGCCCGACGATCCGCTCGCCGGCGCCGTCGTAGACGGCCCAGTAGAGCTCCTTGCGCCGGGCGTCGCTGGCGGCCAGGACCGGCGTGCCGGACGCCGCCGGGTAACCGATGGCGTCCAGCGAACAGACACCGTACGTGGGGATCCCCAGCACCTGACCCATTGTCGCGGCGGTGACCAGGCCGACCCGTAGCCCGGTGAACGGACCCGGGCCGAGCCCGGCGACGATGGCCGCCAGGTCACGCGGGCGCGCGTCAGCGTCGGCGAGGACCGCATCCACCTGGGGCGCGAGCAGCTCACCGTGCGCGCGGGCATCGACCGTGCACCGGTGCGCCCGCGACGCCACGCCGTCTGCCGAGATCTCCACCAGCGCCGCGGTGACCGCGGGGGTCGAGCTGTCCACCACGAGTACGAGCACGGTAAGCCAGCCTAGCCGCCCCGCCCAGCCCTCCCGGTCACGCCCCGCCACCCCCCTTCGCCCCTCGCCCAGCTCTCGTCCGCTCTCGCCCGGACCTTGCCCCCGGCCACCCGCGTTCGCCCTTCGTCTCACGTCGCCCCACACCGCCCCACTCCGCCTCACCCCGCCCCGCCTCGCGCCGCCCCTGCCACCCCGCTGCGGACCGCCCCGCTGCGGACCGCCCCGCCGCCGTTGGCCGCCGGCCCAACGGCTAGCCAGGGACGAGCGCTGGAACCACACCCGCTAATCAGCCTGATGTCTGTGAGTCATCGTGA
>NZ_JBEZEH010000216.1:0-12131 GCF_040648775.1 Micromonospora sp. NPDC049089 | reverse complement strand
GCGCCGACGGCGTTGCCGCCGCCCCCCCCCGGCCTGTCCCTCGCCGGCAGGACGGGGTAGAGGCAGGCCGCGACCGCCAGGGCGCTCAGAGCCCAGTCGGTCACTGTGGGCCGCGTCGACGCGGGTGCCGGGACGCGCCCGTCGCTGTCGCTCCCGGTGGCCTCGGCGCGGTCGGCGCGTGGTCGCCGGGCGCGTAGGCGGGCCGGCAGCCGCAGGTCGGACGGGTAGGCGAGGAAGACCAGCGGGAGTACGCCGGCCAGGAAGATGATCAGGTAATACTTGCTGCCCTGCGACAGGGGGCGGAACACCTGCCACAGGGCGAGAGCGCCGACCGCCAGCGCCGCCACGGTGAGGAGCAGACCCGCCGGCCCGGAGAGCACCCGCCCTGGTTTCTCGTCCTCGAACTGGGCGGCCAGGTCCCGAGTAGCCTGCTCGGCGACGCTCGGGTCGCTCGGCTCGGCTTCAGATCGCGGTCGGGGTGGCCCGCCGGGGCTCGCTGCGGGCCCGTCAACGGAAGAGTTGGCTGGTCGGGCACGTGACTGTGAACCATCGGGCGAGCTGATGGGCGGCACGGAAGGACGATACACGTCGATTGGCTGACGGGTGGGGCATCGATCGGCGTTTCGCCGTCGGTGGTACGGAAGTCACTGTGATCGGCCGGTCGCCGGCGGATATGTGCGTGGAGGGGTGTCGGACCGGGCGGTTAGGGTCGGGCGGTGACTTCGGGGCGACCACTGATTCAGGCTCGCGGGCTGGTGAAGCGGTTCGGCGATTTCACCGCCGTGGACGGCATCGACGTCGAGGTTCGCCCGGGTGAGGCGTTCGGCTTCCTCGGGCCCAACGGTGCGGGCAAGTCGTCCACCATGCGGATGGTCGGCTGCATCTCCCCACCCAGCGCGGGTGAGCTGCGCATCCTCGACATGGATCCGGTGGCTGACGGGCCGGCCATCCGGGCGCGCCTCGGGGTGTGCCCCCAGCTGGACAATCTCGATCCGGAGCTGACCGTCCGGGAAAACCTGACCGTCTACGCCCGCTACTTCGGCATCTCCCGCCGGGCGGCCCGGGAGCGCGCCGCCGAGCTGCTCGACTTCGTTCAGCTCACCGAACGGGCCGACAGCAAGGTCGAGCCGCTGTCCGGTGGCATGAAGCGTCGGTTGACCATCGCCCGAGCGCTGGTGAACGATCCGGAGATCGTGCTGCTCGACGAGCCGACCACCGGGCTGGACCCGCAGGCCCGGCACCTGGTGTGGGAGCGGCTGTTCCGGCTCAAGCAGCAGGGCGTCACGTTGGTGCTCACCACCCACTACATGGACGAGGCCGAGCAGCTCTGTGACCGGCTGGTGGTGATGGACGGCGGCCGGATCGTCGCCGAGGGCTCGCCCCGCGCGTTGATCGAGCAGCACTCGACCCGCGAGGTGGTCGAGCTGCGCTTCACCGCCGAGTCGCAGGAACCGTTCGCCGGCAAGCTCGACGGGCTGGGGGAGCGGGTCGAGGTGTTGCCCGACCGGGTCCTGCTCTACGTACCCGACGGCGACGCGGCGGTCGCCGAGGTCACCGCGCTGGGGCTTCAGCCGGCGAACGTGCTGGTCCGGCGCAGCGGCCTGGAGGATGTCTTCCTGCACCTGACCGGCCGCACCCTGGTCGACTGATCCACTCGGCTTCCTGCAAGTCGGGGTGATACGGCGCAGCGGACAGCCCGACTTCCTGAGACTCGAGTGGATCATGCGGGCCCTGCTCGTGGTGGGCAGCCTCGTCGCACTGCTCACCGCCGCGCTGGGCGGTGTGCTGTCCGCCCGACTGCGGGGGGCCGCCAGCCCTCGGGACCGGGCCGCCGACCGCCCGTACCTGCTCATCGTCCTGGCCGAGTTCGCCGCCGCCGGGCTGGGTGCGGCCGTGCTGGTCGCCGCCAACTGGTCCGAGTACGTTCCGGTGCTGGTCTGCCTGGTGGTCGGTCTGCACTTCTTTCCGCTCGCCCCGCTCCTGCGGGATCCACTGCTCCGCCCGCTCGGTGTCGCGCTGTGCCTGGTGGCCGCGGCGGGCCTCGTCACCGGCCTCGCCTCGGGGGTCTCGGCCGGGCTGGTGGTCGGCGTCGGCGCGGGAGTGCTGCTGCTCGGTTACGCCGTGCAGGCGCTGATCCGCGCGTACCGACCGGCCTGACCGGCTGCCGAGGGGACTCGCGGAGCCGACCAGCGGCCATGCCGGTCCAGATCCACTCGGCTTCCAGGAAGTCGGGGCATTGGGGCGGCTCTGACACCGCGACTTCCTGAAAACCGAGTCGATCAACGGGCGGGCCGGGGCGACGGGGGCCAGGCCGCGCGAAACCGAGCGACACGTCGGCGGGGTCGTCGTAGGGTGACCGGCGGTCTGTCGTACCCCTTGGGTAGACAGGTCGTGGTGGACGGCGCGGTGGGCGGGGTGATCGGGGTGAGTGTGACGGGAGCGGCGCGGTTCCCCTGGGTGCCGGCGTACGCGGTGTTCGAGCACTACCTGGTGGGTCTGCGGCGCACCTGGCGGGCCGGGGTGTTCTCGTCGTTCCTGCTGCCGGTGCTGACCGTCGTCGGGTTCGGGCTGGGCGTCGGCGCCTACATCGACCAGGGTGTCGGCGGGGTGCGTTACCTCGACTGGTTGGTCCCCGGGCTGATCGCCTCGACCGCGCTCCAGGTGACGGTCGGTGACTCGACCTGGCCGGTGTTCAGCAACTTCCAGTGGGTCAGGACCTACTTCGCGCAGGGCGCGTCGCCGCTTCGGGTGGGTGACATCGTGGCCGGGCACCTGGCGTTCGTGCTGTTCCGGGTGCTCACCACGATTGTGGCGTTCCTGCTGGTCACCGGGCTGTTCGGGGCGTTGCGGTCGCCGTGGGCGGTGGCCACCCTGCCGGTGGTCGCCCTGCTCGTGCTGGCCGTCGCCGCGCCGACCTTCGCGTACGCGGCGTCGGTGTCGAGCGACAGTTGGCTGGCGATGCTGTTCCGGTTCGCGGTCATCCCGATGACGCTCTTCGCGGGGGTGTTCTTCCCGGTCGAGTCGTTGCCCGAGGCGCTGCGCTGGCTGGCGTACGCGACACCGTTGTGGCACGCCGTGGACCTGTGCCGCGCGGCCACCCTCGGCGTCGCCGCACAGTGGTCGGCCGTCGGGCACCTGCTCTACCTGGCCGCCTGGGCGGTCGCCGGCTGGTTGCTGGCGGTGCGCGCGTTCCGTCGCAAGCTCGTCGTCTGACGAGCAACCCGAAGAGCAAGCAGAGAGGGTGTCGTGGTCACGCTGATCCTGCCCCGGCTGGTCGATGTCTCCGCCGCGTCCCGGCGGTCGGCGTCGGTGGTCGGGCGCAACGTCGCGGCGCTGAAGTCGGTCTACTGGCTGCTGCTGCTCTCCGGCTTCGTGGAGCCGCTGCTCTACCTGCTCTCCATCGGGGTGGGCGTCGGCGCGCTGGTCGGCGACCTGCCGCTGCCCGACGGGCGGCTGGTCTCGTACGCCGAGTTCGTGGCTCCGGCGATGCTCGCCTCCTCTGCCATGACCGGGGCGCTCTCGGAAACGACCTTCAACTTCTTCGGCAAGATGAAGTACATGAAGCTGTACGACGGGATGATCGCCACCCCGGTACGGCCGTTCGAGATCGCCGTGGGCGAGTTGGGCTGGGCGATGCTGCGGGGCAGCGCCTACTCGGTGGCGTTCCTCGGGGTGATGGTCGCGCTGGACCTGACCAGTGTCGGCCGCGCGTTGGCCGCCCTACCGGCTGCGGTGCTGGTCGGGTTCGCGTTCGGGGCGCTCGGCATGGCGATCTCCACCTTCATGCGCAGCTGGCAGGATTTCGACCTGGTGGGCTCCGCACAGTTCACGCTCTTCCTCTTCTCCGGCACCTTCGTGCCGGCGCAGGCCTACCCGACTTTGCTGCACTGGCTGGTCGAGGTCACCCCGCTGTACCGGTCGGTGCACCTGATCCGTGGGGTCGCGCTGGGCGGCGGTGGCTGGGTCTGGGTGCTCGACGTGCTCTACCTGCTGGCGATGCTGGCGGTCGGCCTGTACGTGGCCTCTCGACGGATGGGCAGGTTGCTCTACAAGTAGGGGTTATGTGCGCGCGTTCACGGGGCATGTCCGGAGGTGACACCACCGACGAAGAGGAGGGGCGATGGCCTCGGACGAGTCTTCCGCCCAGCGGGAGCGGGAGCATGATCCCGCGAACGCGCCGGTCGGGCCTGACGCGGGGCCGGACAGCCCCACCGACCTGCCCGGCAGCGGCTGGAAGGCGGCGTTGCGCCGGACGGTCCGCGAATTCCAGGACGACAGCCTGACCGACTGGGCGGCGGCACTGACCTACTACGGGGTGCTGTCGATCTTCCCCGGCCTGCTGGTGCTGATCTCCCTGCTCGGCCTGCTCGGCAAGAGTGCTACCGAGGGCGTCAAGGACACCGTCAACCAGGCGGTGCCGAACGACAGCATCCAGAAGATCATCGAGGGTGCGATCGATACCGCCCAGCAGAACGGCGGCCTGGCCAGCATCGCGGCGATCATCGGTCTGTTGGCCGCGTTCTGGTCCGCCTCTGGCTACATCGGCGCGTTCATGCGCGCCTCGAACACCATCTACGACGTGCCGGAGGGGCGGCCGATCTGGAAGACGCTCCCGATCCGGCTCGGCGTGACCGCGGTGGTCGGGGTGTTGCTGTTGGTCAGCGCGGTGATCGTGGTCTTCACCGGGCGTCTCGCCGAATCGGTCGGTGACGTGATCGGGTTGGGCTCGACGGCGGTCGCGGTGTGGGACATCGCGAAGTGGCCGGTGCTGCTGATCCTGGTCAGCCTGATGTTCGCGATCCTCTACTGGGCCTCACCGAACGCGCGGCACGGCGGCTTCCGCTGGGTCAGCCCGGGCGGGGTGCTGGCCGTGGTGATCTGGTTGGTGATCTCCGGCCTGTTCGCCTTCTACGTGAGCAACTTCAGTTCGTACGACAAGACGTACGGGACCCTCGCTGGGGTGATCATCTTCCTGGTCTGGCTCTGGCTGAGCAACATCGCGATCCTGCTGGGGGCCGAGTTCGACGCCGAGTTGGAGCGGGGCCGCGCCATCGAGGCGGGTCACGACGTTGACGACGAGCCGTACGTCGAGCTGCGCGACGACCGCAAGCTCCGCAAGAAGCGGAATTCTGCCGGCCGTCGCTGACGGCCCCGCGCGAATCGCCCCGCCACCGAGGATCGGCTGGCGGGGCGTTTGCGTGTCCGTCGATGGAACTGTTGGCGAGGGGACGCGGCCGGTCCGTGATCCTTTCCTTGATCGACTAGTAGCTTTTGTTCTTTCGGACAAAAGTTGGTCTCGGAACGGCTGAAGCTCTGGACAGGCGGCGTCGAACGCTCTTACTGTGTCGGACACAACACACCGACATTGCGTCGATGTGAACGCTGCCAATGAAGAGGGGGCCCAGGTGCGCACCGTCGACCCCCTGCACGTGCGCCTGTTGCGACTGCTCCGCGACGAGGGCGCTGTGTCCCGGGCCGAGCTGGGCGACCGGCTCCAGATGCCGCGTCCGCGCATGCTTGCTGAGCTGGATCGCCTGGTGGCGTTGGGTTATGTCGCCGAGGCCGGGCTGGCCGCGTCCCGAGGTGGGCGTCGCTCGACTCTCGTCGAGCTGAACCCGAAGCTGCGCTTCGCCGCCGTCGACCTCGGCGCCAGTTCGATGGACGTCGAGGTGGTCAACGGCCGCCTCGAACCGGTGGCCCACTACGCCGAGGCAGCCGACATCCGCAGCGGCCCGAAGGTGACCCTGCAACGAGTGAACGAGCTGCTGCACAAGGCCCGGGTCGACGGCGCGTACGAGCGCCTGGACGCCGTCGGCATCGGCGTACCCGGCCCGGTCAGCTTCCGCGACGGCGTGCCGGTCTCACCGCCGATCATGCCGGGCTGGGACCGATTCCCGGTGCGTGAGCTGCTCAGCCGGGAGCACGGCTGCCCGGCGGTGGTCGACAACGACGTCAACATCATGGCGATCGGCGAGCGGCACGGCGGGGTCGCCCACTCGGTGGACGACTTCCTCTTCGTGAAGATCGGCACCGGCATCGGGTGCGGCATCTACCTCACCGGCGAGGTCTATCGGGGCACCGACGGCTGTGCCGGCGACATCGGCCACATCCAGGTCGACTCGCACGGTCCGATGTGCTCCTGCGGCAACGTCGGCTGCCTGGAGGCGCTGTTCAGCGGCGCCGCGATGGCCAAGGACGCCGCAGCCGCCGCCCGCAGTGGGACGTCGCCGGCGCTGGCCGAGCGGCTGGCGCTGCGGGGTGTCGTCACCGCGCTCGACGTCGCCGAGGGCGCCGTCGAGGGCGACGTGACCTGCATCCAGCTCATCCGGGACGGCGGACGGCGGGTCGGCGGAGTGCTCGCCGGTCTGGTCAGCTTCACCAACCCGTCCATGATCGTGATCGGTGGAGGGCTGGCGCAGCTGGGCCACATCCTGCTCGCCGAGATCCGCAGTGTGGTCTATCGGCGGTCGCTGCCGCTGGCCACCGGCAACCTTCCCGTCGTCCTGTCCGAGCTGGGCGGCCGTGCCGGTGTCACCGGCGCGGCGGTGCTCGCCAGCGACGTCGCCTTCGGGGAAGCCGCATGAAGCTGTTCGAGATTCCGTCGTGAGCGAGGAGGAGACTGTGGCTCTGCCCGAGGATGACCCCGCCACCGCGTCGGCCGAGGCCGTCGCCGAGGCGCCGCTGGTCGAGGCTCCCGCCGACACCGTCGCGGGCGAGGTGGTCCTGCGCCTCACCGATCTGGTGAAGACCTTCCCCGGCGTACGCGCGCTCGACGGCGTGCAGCTGGAGGTGCGTGCCGGCGAGGTGCACTGCCTGCTCGGGCAGAACGGCGCCGGCAAGTCGACCCTCATCAAGGTGCTGGCCGGGGTCCACCAACCGGATTCCGGGCTGGTGGAGTGGCGCGGCGAGCCGGCCACGTTCGCCAACCCGCAGGCCGCCATGAAGGCGGGCATCGCCACGATCTACCAGGAGCTCGACCTCGTCGAGGACCTGTCGGTAGCGGAGAACGCGTTCCTCGGGCACGAGTACCGCAACTTCGGTTTCGTCCGGCGCGGCCGGATGGCTCGGCACACCCGCCAGATCCTCAGCCGGCTCGGCCACGGTGAGATCCCGCCGAATCGGATGGTCCGGTCCCTGCCGGCGGCCGGCAAGCAGATCGTCAGCATGGCGCGGGCGCTGTCGCACGAGGCGCGACTGATCATCATGGACGAGCCGAGCGCGGTGCTGGCCCACGACGAGGTCGGCAACCTGTTCCGGATCATCCGGGAGCTGACCGCGCAGGGCATCGCCGTCATCTACATCTCCCACCGCCTGGAGGAGATCCGCGAGATCGGCGACCGGGTCACGGTACTCAAGGACGGCCGGACCACGGCGGCGAACCTGCCGGCGCGCGACACCCCGACCCGCGACCTGGTGAGCCGGATGACCGGCCGCACCATCGAGTACGTCTTCCCGGACCGGCCGACCGACGACCCCGCCGGCGCCGAGCTGCTCCAGGTGCAGGGGTTGACCCGCACCGGCGAGTTCGCCGACGTGTCGCTGAACGTGCGTGCCGGGGAGATCGTGGGCATCGCGGGTCTGGTCGGCTCCGGGCGTTCCGAACTACTGGAGACGATCTACGGTGCCCGCCTCCCGGAGGCCGGCACGGTGCAGATGGACGGAAAGGTCCTACGGCCCGGCGTCGGCGCTGCGGTTCGCGCCGGCATGGGAATGGCCCCGGAGGAACGCAAGAGCCAGGCCCTGCTGCTCGGCGAGCCGATCTACCGCAACGTCACGCTGGCCACCTTCGGCCGGTACGCGCGCCTCGGCTTCACCAACGCCGCCAAGGAACGCGCCGAGGCGGACCGGATCGCGGAGACCCTGGAGCTGCGGCCCCGGGACGTCGACCGGCCGGTACGCACGCTGTCCGGCGGTAACCAGCAGAAGGTGGTGGTCGGGCGTTGGCTGCTCGGCGGCACCAAGTTGCTGCTTCTCGACGAGCCGACCCGAGGCGTGGACGTGGGCGCCCGAGCCGAGCTCTACCAGGTAATCCGGGCATTGGCCGCTCAGGGCGTGGGGGTGCTGCTGGTCTCCAGCGAGGTGCCCGAGGTGCTGGGTCTGGCCGACCGGGTGCTGGTGATGCGGGAAGGGCGTGTCGTCCGCGAAGCCGCGGCCGGCGAACTCGACGAGAACACTGTGCTTGACCTCGTGATGGCGGGGTCCTTGATGGAAGGCGCACCGGCATGAGCGACGCGACTCCCACTCCCACCGCGACACCGGAGCGCCCGCAGCTTCCGGCGCAGTCGCCTCCGGTGGACCCGGCGGAGACGGCGGTGGCCAGCGACAAAGCAGGATCCGGGGGCAAGCTTTCCTGGTGGCGGGGTGACGGTGGCGACGGTGCCAAGCGCAACCTCGGCCTGATCGGGGTGCTCGCCGCGCTCATCGTGGTCGGCGCGGTCACCAAGCCCGACCTGTACGGCGACCCGAACTGGGTCTGGAACAACGTCCTGGCCATTCTCCAGTTGGCCTCGGTCGTCGGCGTGGTCACGGTCGGGATGACCTTCGTGATCATCGGTGGTGGCATCGACCTGTCGGTCGGCGCGATCGTCGCGCTCGCCGGGGTCTGGTGCACCACAGTGGCCACCCAGAGCTACGGCGCCGCCGGCATGATCTTCACCGCCCTCGCGGTCGGCGTCTGCGTCGGCCTCGTCAACGGTGTGCTCATCTCGTACGGGCGGCTGGTCCCCTTCATCGCGACGCTCGCGATGCTGGTGGCCGCGCGGGGGCTCGCGGCTTCCATCTCCAACAAGCAGACCCAGGTGTCGAGCAGCACCTTCATCAACGACATCGCCGCGCGCAAGGTGATCGGTATCCCGATCCTCGTCTACATCCTCGGCGCGGTGGTGCTGGCCGGTTGGGTGGTGCTCAACCGCACGACCTTCGGCCGGCGGACCATCGCCGTCGGCGGTAACCCGGAGGCGGCCCGGCTCGCCGGCATCAACGTCCGGCGGCACACCATGCTGCTCTACGCGCTCTCCGGTCTGTGCTGCGGTATCGCCGCCATCATGCTCACCTCGCAGGCCACCTCGGCGCAGGCGGCGATGGCCAACCTGTACGAGTTGGACGCGATCGCCGCGGCGATCATCGGCGGGACGCTGCTCAGCGGCGGCCGGGGCACGATCGTCGGCTCGCTGCTCGGCGTCATCATCTTCGCCACCATCACGAACCTCTTCGCCATCAACGGCCTCTCCATCGAGGCGCAGAACATGGTCAAGGGCGGCATCATCGTCGCCGCCGTCCTGGTCCAGCAGTTCCAGTTCAAGTCCGTCACTCGGCTCCTCGCGCGGAACAGGGTCACCACCGCAACCTGACGCACCGCACCGTTGTCCTGGCGACGTCGAGAACGTTCGACGGTGGCCGGGCCTCGCACACCCTCGATAAGTCAAATCCCGCTCCCAGGAGGTCATTCATGACCCAGCACAGTCGCGACCTGTCGCGCCGCCGGTTGCTCTTCGGTGGAGCCGCAGTGGGCGCTGCCACCCTCCTCACTGCCTGCACCAGCAACGAGACCCCGGCCGCCAGCACCCAGACCAAGGCCGCCGGAAACAGTGAGGGCAACAACGCCCCGGGCAAGAAGGTCGTCATCGGCTTCTCCGCCCCGGCCGCCGACCACGGCTGGATGGGCGCGATCCACGCCAACGCCAAGGCCCAGGCCGCGGCCTACTCGGACGTGGAGTTCAAGGAGGTCGACGGTGGGTCGAACTCCGAGGCCCAGCGCTCCACGCTCGGCACCCTGATCGCCCAGAAGCCGGACATCATCGTCGTGCTGCCGCACGACGGCAAGGAGGTCAACGCCGTTGCCCTCCAGGCCATGCAGGCGGGCATCCCGATCGTGAACCTCGACCGGGCGTTCCCCGACGCGCTGGCCTCGCGGCTGGTCATCAAGGGCGACAACTACGGCATGGGCGTGTCGGCCGGTCACTTCATCGGCAAGATGCTCAAGGACAAGGGCGTCGCCAACCCGGTCATCGGTGAGATCGCCGGCCTGGAGATCCCGCTGACCGTCGAGCGCAGCGCAGGCTTCAAGGCCGCCCTGGCGACCTACGGGTTCACGGTGCGCAACCGTCGTTCGGCCGAGTTCACCTCGGACAGCGGCCAGCGCGAGGCGTCCCAGCTGCTCCAGGCGCTGCCGAAGATCGACGCCGTCTGGAACCACGACGACGACCAGGGCATCGGTGTGCTCGCGGCCATCAAGCAGGCCAACCGGTCGGAGTTCTTCATGGTCGGCGGCGCGGGCTCCAAGCTCGCGATCGACGCGATCAAGGCCGACAACACCGTGCTGAAGGCCACTGTCACCTACAACCCGTCGATGGCCTCCTCGGCGGTCTCGCTCGCGCGGCTCATCGCGCAGGGTCGGGGCCTGGGCGACCTGACGGAGCTGCAGGTGCCCAAGGAAGTGACCCTGGCCTCGGAGACGATCACCAAGGAGAACGCGAGCAGCTACGACAAGCTCGGGTTCTGACATACCGGGGGGAGACCCACCTTGTCCACGACAGACAAAGAACTGCGGGTCGGCATGGTCGGCTACGCGTTCATGGGCGCCGCGCACTCACAGGCGTGGCGCACCGTGAACCGCGTGTTCGACCTGCCGACGCGGGCCCGGATGGCGTTGATCTGCGGCCGAGACACAGCGAAGGTGGCGGACGCCGCCGACACGCTCGGCTGGGACGCGTACACCACCGACTGGCGTGACCTGATCAACCGGGATGACATCGACGTTGTCGACATCTGTACACCGGGCGACAGTCACGCCGAGATCGCTCTCGCCGCGTTGGCCGCGGGCAAGCACGTTCTGTGCGAGAAGCCGTTGGCCAACTCGGTGGAGGAGGCACGGGCGATGACCGCTGCGGCGGACGTCGCCCGGGCTTCCGGAGTGCGGTCGATGTGCGGGTTCAACTACCGCCGGGTCCCCGCGGTCGCGATGATGCGCCAGTTGGTCGCCGACGGACGGCTCGGGGTGATTCGACACGTCCGTGCGACGTACCTGCAGGACTGGATCGTGGACCCGCAGTTCCCGCTGGTCTGGCGGTTGCAGAAGGACAGGGCGGGCTCCGGCGCGCTCGGTGACATCGGTGCGCACATCATCGACCTGACCCAGTTCGTCACGGGTCAGCGGATCAGCGGCGTCAGCGCGGTCACCGAGACCTTCGTCAAGGAGCGGCCGTTGCCCGCCGAGTCGAGCGGTCTGGCGGCCTCGGTGGACGGCCACGAGGCGCCCACCGGGACGGTCACCGTCGACGACGCCGCGGTCTTCGTGGCGCGACTCGACGGTGGCGCCCTGGCCACGTACGAGGCGAGTCGGTTCGCTACCGGCCGGAAGAACGCGCTGCGCGTCGAGATCAACGGCTCGCTGGGCAGTGTGGTCTTCGACCTGGAGCGCCTCAACGAGCTGGAGTTCTACGACGCGACCCGCCCGACTGTGGAGCAGGGCTTCAGCCGCATCCTGGTGACCGAGGGCGAGCACCCGTACATGTCGGCGTGGTGGCCCCCGGGCCACATCATCGGCTACGAGCACTCGTTCACGCACGAGATGCGCGATTTCATCGAGGCGGTCGCCACCGGTGTCGACCCGACTCCCTCCTTCGCCGACGCGTTGCAGGTCCAGCTGGTGCTGGACGCGGTGGCCCGCTCGGCGGAGCTCGGCTCCTCCTGGGCCGAGGTGGAACCGACCCTGACCGCGGCGGCTCTCTGACCATTGACCATCCGCGACGGCGGTGTTCGCACCGCCATCGCCCGACTGGCTTTCCGAAGCCGACCGGCGAGGGACCAGCCACGGATTGCGCCCCGTGGCCGGGACAGAGGTCGGCATCGGAGAGCGTGCAGCCGGGCCCTACGGCCCGGTGGCGCACGAGCAGGACGGTCGTCCGGTGCGACCGGACCGGGATTCCCCGGCCGCACCGGAGGACCGCCACCACCGGTGACCTCCGGAGGACCTGATGACACCGCCCGCCGCCGCCCCCGCCCGTACCGCACCCGCTCGCCGATTCCCGGCGGGTAGTGGTTCGGTCGGTGTTCCGGTGGGCGCGGCGGCCTGAGACGCCCGGCCCGGGGACAACAGGGCCCCGACCGGCCCGGAGCGGGGGAGGGAGGGT
>NZ_JBEZEH010000215.1:0-12202 GCF_040648775.1 Micromonospora sp. NPDC049089 | reverse complement strand
TCTCGCGGGGTCGGCTCTGCCCGAAGGGCGCGGCGAGCAAGAGCCTGGTGACCAGTCCGCTGCGGCAGACCAAGGTCCGCTACCGCCGGCCGTACTCGACGCAGTGGGAGGATCTGGAGCTCGACACGGCGCTCGACATGATCGCCGACCGGATCCTCGCCGCCCGCGAGGAGACCTGGGAGGACGTCGACGCCGAGGGTCGGCCGCTCAACCGGACGCTGGGTATCTCCAGTCTGGGTGGGGCGACGTTGGACAACGAGGAGAACTACCTCATCAAGAAGTTGTTCACCGCGATGGGGGCGCTGCAGATCGAGAACCAGGCCCGTATTTGACACTCCGCCACCGTCCCCGGTCTGGGGGCCAGCTTCGGTCGTGGCGGTGCGACGGATTTCCAGCAGGACATCGCCAACGCTGACGTGATCGTCATCCAGGGCTCCAACATGGCTGAGGCACACCCGGTGGGTTTTCAGTGGGTGATGGAGGCGAAGCGTCGGGGCGCGAAGGTTTTCCACGTCGACCCCCGGTTCACGCGGACGAGTGCGGTCGCGGATGAGTACCTACCGATCCGGGCGGGCACGGACATCGCGCTGCTCGGTGGGGTGGTGCGCTACATCCTCGACAACGAGCTGGACTTCCGGGAGTACGTGCTCGCGTACACCAACGCGGCGACCATCGTCAGCGAGGAGTTCAGCGACACCGAGGACGGCGACGGCTTCTTCTCCGGCTTCGACCCGGAGACCGGCGCCTACGTGCAGGACAGCTGGCAGTACGAGGGGCACGAGGGTTCGTCGGGCAGTGGGCACACGGCCCAGGAGCGGGACAGCGCGGCGGGGTTGACGCACGAGTCGCACGGCGCGCAGGTGAGCGGGCAGACCCGCCGCGATGAGTCGTTGCAGCACCCGCGTTGCGTCTACCAGATCCTCAAGCGGCACTTCGCCCGCTACACCCCCGAGATGGTGGAACGGGTCTGCGGCATCTCGCAGGCGCAGTTCCTGGAGTTGGCGCGGGCGTGGACGACGAACTCCGGCCGGGACCGGACCGGCATGCTGATCTACTCGGTGGGCTGGACGCAGCACAGCGTCGGCGTGCAGTACATCCGCACCGGTGCGATCATCCAGCTCCTGCTGGGCAACATGGGCCGCCCGGGTGGCGGGGTGATGGCGCTGCGCGGGCACGCCAGCATCCAGGGGTCCACCGACATCCCGACGTTGTTCAACCTGCTGCCCGGTTATCTGCCGATGCCGCACCACGCCGAACACCCGAGCTTCGAGGAGTGGGTGGACAGCATTCGCCATCCGGGGCAGAAGGGGTTCTGGGGTAACGCGGGGTCGTTCGCCGCCAGCCTGCTCAAGGCGTACTGGGGTGACGCGGCGACGCCGGAGAACGACTTCTGTTACGGCTACCTGCCTCGGCTGACCGGTGATCACGGCACGTACCAGCAGGTGCTGAACATGATCGACGGCAAGATCAAGGGGTACTTCCTGCTCGGGCAGAACCCGGCGGTCGGGTCGGCGCACGGACGCGCGCAGCGGCTCGGGATGGCCAACCTCGACTGGTTGGTGGTCCGCGACCTGTTCATGATCGAGAGCGCGACGTTCTGGCAGAACGGCCCCGAGGTCGCCACCGGCGAGATCGTGCCGCAGGAGTGCCGCACGGAGGTGTTCTTCCTGCCCGCCGCGTCGCATGTGGAGAAGGAGGGCACGTTCACCCAGACGCAGCGGTTGTTGCAGTGGCGGGAGAAGGCCGTCGAGCCGCCGGGCGACGCCCGCTCGGAGCTGTGGTTCTTCTATCATTTGGGCCGCAAACTGCGGGAGCGGCTGGCCGACTCGCCGCTGCCGCGCGACCGTGCGCTGCTCGACCTCGCCTGGGACTATCCCACGCACGGTCCGCACGCGGAGCCGAGCGCCGAGGCGGTGCTGCGCGAGATCAACGGGTACGACGTGGCCAGCGGCCGTCCGCTGTCCAGCTTCGCGGAGGCCCGCGCGGATGGCTCCACCGCTATCGGTTGTTGGATCTACACCGGCGTGTACGCGGACGGGGTGAACCAGGCGGCCCGGCGCAAGTCCCGGCACGAACAGGACTGGGTGGCCGCCGAGTGGGGTTGGGCGTGGCCGGCGAACCGGCGCATCCTCTACAACCGTGCCTCCGCCGACCCGGACGGCAACCCGTGGTCCGAGCGCAAACGCTACGTGTGGTGGGACGCGGAGAAGTCCGAGTGGACCGGCTA
This sequence comes from Micromonospora sp. NPDC049089, assembly GCF_040648775.1. Taxonomy (NCBI): domain Bacteria; kingdom Bacillati; phylum Actinomycetota; class Actinomycetes; order Micromonosporales; family Micromonosporaceae; genus Micromonospora; species Micromonospora sp. NPDC049089. The sequence goes on along the minus strand of NZ_JBEZEH010000215.1, from coordinate 9,975 downwards.
CGACGTGCCGGACTTCGAGAAGACCAAGCCACCGTCGTACCGGCCGCCGCCCGGCGCGTCCGGGCCGGAGGGCATCGCTGGCGACGACCCGTTCGTCATGCAGGGCGACGGCAAGGGCTGGTTGTACGCGCCCAGCGGTGTCCTGGACGGGCCGCTGCCGACGCACTACGAGCCGGTGGAGTCGCCGGTGCGTAACCCGCTCTACGGCCAGCAGGCCAACCCGACGCGCAAGATGTACGCACACCCGGTGAACTCGGTGAACCCGAGTCCGCCGCAGGAGCACGCTCAGGTGTTCCCGTACGTGTTCACTGTCAGCCGGCTCACCGAGCACCACACCGCCGGTGCGATGAGCCGGACGGTGTCACCCCTCGCGGAGCTGCAACCGGAGATGTTCGTCGAGGTGTCCCCGGCCCTGGCCGGCGAGGTCGGGCTGACGCATCTGGGTTGGGCGCACCTGGTCACCGCCCGTGCGGCGATCGAGGCACGGGTGCTGGTGACCGACCGGCTCACCCCGTTGCGGGTGGACGGCCGGATCATCCACCAGGTGTGGTTGCCGTACCACTTCGGTTTCGAGGGTCTGGTGACCGGCGACTCGGCCAACGACCTGTTCGGCATCAGCCTGGACCCGAACGTGCTGATCCAGGAGAGCAAGGTCGGCACCTGCGACGTGCGGCCGGGCCGCCGTCCCACCGGCCCGGCGTTGCTCGACCTGGTGGCCGACTACCAGAGGCGCGCCGGGATCATCCCGGGCCAGCACGCGCCGGCCGTGACCACCGACGACGAGGGGAAGGAGCACGGTGCTTCCTGACCCGAACAGCCTGTACGGTCCGCTGGACCCGGCACCCGAGGCAGGCTATGAGAACGCGCCGTCGCGGATGGGGTTCTTCACCGACACCAGCGTCTGCATCGGCTGCAAGGCCTGCGAGGTCGCCTGCAAGGAGTGGAACGGCGTTCCGGAGAGCGGCCTGGACCTGCTCGGCATGTCGTACGACAACACCGGCGCGTTGACAGCGAACTCGTGGCGACACGTCGCGTTCATCGAGCAGCCCCGCCCGGCCGGGCATGGTGTCGCCCTGGCGGACGTCCTCGGGGCGCCGGTCGACGCCGACCGGGCCCGGCCGGTCGACGCGGGACCGCAGTTTCTGGGGATGCCGGGGGTCCAACCACCGGGCCGTGGCACGGGCGTCGAGGAGCGCACGGATTTCCGGTGGTTGATGATGTCGGACGTCTGCAAGCACTGCACCCATGCCGCCTGCCTGGACGTGTGTCCGACGGGTTCGTTGTTCCGCACGGAGTTCGGCACGGTGGTGGTGCAGGAGGACATCTGCAACGGGTGTGGGTACTGCATCTCGGCGTGTCCGTACGGGGTGATCGACCAGCGTAAGGGCGACGGTCGGGCGTGGAAGTGCACGCTGTGCTACGACCGGTTGGGCGCGGGGATGACTCCGGCGTGTGCGCAGGCGTGTCCGACCGAGTCGATCCAGTACGGGCCCCTGGACGAGCTGCGTGAACGCGCCGCCGCCCGGGTGGCGACGTTGCACGACAGGGGCGTCCCCGAGGCCCGGCTGTACGGGCACGACCCTGACGACGGCGTGGGTGGTGACGGCGCGTTCTTCCTGCTCCTGGACGAACCCGAGGTGTACGGGCTGCCGCCCGACCCGGTCGTGACCACCCGTGACCTGCCGAAGATGTGGAAGCGCGCCGGCCTCGCCGCTCTCGCCATGGCGGCGGCGACCGTCGCCGCGTTCGTCGGAGGTTCCTCATGATCCCGTCGGGCCCCGTGGGCGACCGGTTCCGTCGCTTCCGGGAGCGGCTCGCCGACGAGGGCGGCCACCGACCACAGGCGAGCCTGGAGCGGCCGGGCAGCACGACGGGCGCAGAGCATGCGCGGGGTGCAGAGCCGCCGGCGGGCGCGGGCGATCACTCGGCCGGCAGGGCCATCACCACCGACAGGGACAGCACCAGCGGTGACGAGGTCGGCAGGGGCCGCCGGGGTGACCAGACGGTGCGGCGCAGCGGCGAACCTCCCGGCCGGCGGCGCAGGCGGCGCGGCGGGGGCGCCGAGGAACTGCGGGTGCCGGAGGCCGAGTTCACGTCCTATTACGGTCGGCCCATCCTCAAGGGGCCGGTGTGGAAGTGGGACATCGCCGCGTACCTGTTCACCGGCGGGCTGGCAGCCGGCTCGTCACTGCTGGCCGCGGGTGGGCAGCTCACCGGGCGGCCCGCGTTGCGGCGCGCCGGTCGGGTCACCGCGTTGGCCGCCGTCAGCGCCAGCGCCGTCTTCCTGGTCAAGGACCTGGGCCGGCCGGCGCGGTTCCACCACATGCTGCGGGTGGCCAAGCCGACCTCGCCGATGTCGATGGGTACCTGGATCCTCACCGCGTACGGGCCGGCGGCGGGTGTCGCCGCGATCGCCGAGGCGGCCGGTGTGCTGCCCCGGCGCGGTCTGCTCGGGCTGGCCGGCCGGGCGCTGCCGTCGATCGGGCACGCCGCCGGGCTGCTCGCCGCCGGCACCGCTCCGGCGCTGGCCACGTACACCGGGGTGTTGCTGGCCGACACGGCGGTGCCGTCGTGGCATGAGGCGTACCCCGAGCTGCCGGTGATCTTCGCGGGCAGCGCGTTGGCCAGCGGTGCCGGCGTGGGTCTGCTCGCCGCGCCGCCGGCCCAGGCCGGGCCGGCCCGCCGGATGGCGGTGGCCGGCGCGGCCCTGGAGCTGTACGGCGCGCATCGGGTGGAGACCCGCCTCGGCCTGCTCAGCGAGCCCTACCGGTTGGGTCGGCCGGGTCGGTTGCTGCGCGCTGGGCGGCTGCTGACCGCCGGCGGGGTGGCGGGTGCTCTGCTGGGCCGGCGCAGCCGGATGGTCGGGGCGCTCTCGGGGACCGCGCTGCTGGCCGCGTCGGTGCTGACCCGGTTCGGCATCTTCTACGGTGGTGTCGCCTCGGCCCGCGACCCCCGGTACACAGTGGTGCCGCAGCGCGAGCGGGTGGAAGCGCGGCGGACCGCCATGGATCTTCCATCTGACTGGGCGGAGCCGCCCGCGGTGTGATCGAATGGCCGGTGGAGGCGTTCAGGCGGCTGGTGCCCCTCCCGGTCTTCAAAACCGGAGTGGTCCGGGACCCGGGCCAGGCGGGTTCGATTCCCGTCCGTCTCCGCCACACCGCTTGCAGGAGATGACGTGATGGGCGACGGCCCGGTGGACCCGCGACGTCGGGTGCCCCGTACGGACACGCTGCTCGCCGACCCGGTGCTGGCCGCCGCCACCGTGACTCTCGGCCGGGAGCAGGTCAAGGCCATCGTCTCCCACGCGCAGGGCCGCGCCCGTCGTGGTGAGCTCAACCCCGACGAGGTACGCGACGCGGCGGTCGCCGCGTTGCCCACGCCCGGCCCCCGGGTGGTGCTCAACGCCACCGGTGTCGTGCTGCACACCAACCTGGGCCGGGCGGCGTTGTCGTCCGCCGCGGTCGCCGCGGTGGTGGCCGCCGCCGGGCACACCGACGTCGAGTTGGACCTGGCCACCGGCCGGCGGGCCCGCCGCGGCCGGGGCGCGCTCGACGCGCTGGCCGCCGCCGTGCCCGACGCGGGCGCCGTGCACGTGGTCAACAACGGCGCCGCCGCGCTGGTGCTGACCGCCACCGCGTTGGCCGCCGGCCGGGAGATCGTGGTCAGCAGGGGCGAACTGGTCGAGATCGGCGACGGTTTCCGCCTGCCAGACCTGCTGGAGAGCACCGGCGCGCGGCTGCGCGAGGTGGGCACCACCAACCGCACCACAGTCGCGGACTACGCCGCAGCGCTCGGCCCGCAGACCGGTTTCGTGCTCAAGGTGCACCCGTCGAACTTCCGGATCACCGGCTTCACCTCCGCCGTCGGGGTACGGCAACTGGCCACGCTCGGGGTGCCGGTGGTCGCGGACATCGGCTCCGGGCTGCTCGGCGCGGACCCGCTGCTGCCCGACGAACCGGACGCGGCCAGCACCCTGCGAGCGGGCGCCACGCTGGTCACCGCCAGCGGCGACAAGCTGCTCGGTGGGCCGCAGGCCGGGCTGCTGCTCGGTGACGTCGAGGTGGTCGAGCGGCTGCGACGTCACCCGCTGGCCCGGGCGCTGCGGGTGGACAAGCTCACAGTGGCCGCGCTCGCCGCCACCCTGCAACAACCGCACACACCGACTTACGCGGCGCTGCACGCCGAGCCGGGCACTCTGCGGGAACGGGTGGAGCGCCTGCGGGACCGCCTCGGCGCGGACGGCCGCAAGGCGGAGGTGGTGCCGGCCGTCGCGGTGGTCGGCGGGGGCGGCGCCCCCGGCGTGGAGTTGGACTCGTGGGCGTTGAGCCTGCCCGAGCGGTACGCGTTCCCGCTGCGCACCGGAAACCCGCCGGTCCTCGGGCGGGTGGTGCACGGGCGGCTCCTGCTCGACCTGCGCTGTGTGCCCGCCGACGCCGACGACACTGTCCGCGCGGCGGTGCTGCGCGTACCCGGGGACGACTGAACGTGTTCGTCGTCGCGACCGCCGGGCACGTCGACCACGGCAAGTCGACACTGGTCCGGGCGTTGACCGGGATGGAACCCGACCGGTGGGCCGAGGAACGCCGCCGGGGGATGACCATTGACCTGGGTTTCGCCTGGACGACGCTGCCGTCCGGCGGCACCGTCGCCTTCGTCGACGTACCCGGGCACGAGCGGTTCGTGCCGAACATGCTCGCCGGGGTCGGCCCGGTCCCGGCAGCGCTGATCGTGGTGGCCGCCGACGAGGGCTGGATGCCGCAGTCCGCCGAGCACCTGGCCGCGCTCGACGCGCTCGGCGTCGCGTACGGCCTGCTCGCGGTGACCCGCGCGGACCTGGCCGATCCGGGGCCGGCGACGGCCCGCGCCCGCGCCGAGATCGCCGCGACCAGCCTCGGCGCGGTGCCGGCGGTGGCGGTCAGCGGCCTGACCGGCGCCGGCCTGCCGGAGCTGCGGGCCGCCCTGGACCGCCTCGCCGCCCAGTTGCCCGCGCCGGTCGTGGACGACCCGGTCCGGCTCTGGGTGGACCGCAGCTTCACGGTGCGGGGCAGCGGCACAGTCGTCACCGGGACCCTCGGGGGCGGCCGCCTGCGGGTCGGCGACGAACTGGAGCTGGCCGGCACCGACGAACCGGTCCGGGTCCGCGGCCTGCACTGCCTGGGCGAGGCCCGCCCGGAGGCGGCGGCGGTCGCCCGGGTCGCGGTCAACCTGCGGGGTACGCCCCGCGACCGGCTCGGCCGGGGCGACGCGCTGCTCACCCCGGGCCGGTTTCACCACACCGACCTCATCGATGTCCGGCTCGCCGGCGACCCGGCCGGCGACCTGCCAGCCACCCTCACCCTGCACGTCGGGTCGGCGGCGGTGCCGGTACGGGTGCGCCCGCTCGGCCCGGACACCGTCCGGCTGCGGCTGGCCCGCCCGCTGCCGTTGCTGGTGGGTGACCGGGCGCTGCTGCGGGACCCGGGCCGCCACCACGTCAGCGGCGGGGTGCGGGTGCTGGACGTGGCGCCGCCACCGCTGGGCCGACGGGGGGCGGCCGCCGCCCGCTCGCAGGTCCTCGCCGAGTTGGACGGTCGACCCGACCTGGCGGGGGAGCTGCGCCGTCGCCGACTGATCCGGGCCGGCGCGTTGATCCGGATGGGTGTGCCGGTGCCTACCGGGCCGGGGCGGGACAGCCCGGCGTGGGCGGCGCCGGTGGCCGGTGACTGGCTGGCCGACCCCGCACACTGGCGGCAGCTCGGCGAGCGGCTGACCGAGGAGGTCGCCCGGCACGCGCGGGAGCACCCGTTGGAGCCCGGAATGCCGGTGGACGCCCTGCGTCAGCGCCTCGCCCTGCCCGACCGGGTGCTGGTCGAGGCGCTGGTCCGGCCGCCGCTGCGGATCCACGCCGGTCGGGTTGGGGCGGCGAACGCCAACGCGCTGCCCGAACCGGTGGCCCTGGCCGTGAGCCGGGTCCGCGCCGAGTATGGCGACCGGCCGTTCCGCGCCCCCGAAGCGGACCGCCTCGTCGACCTCGGTCTGGGACCTCGGGAGATCGGCGCCGCGGTGCGGGCCGGGGCTCTGCTGCGTCTGGCCGACAACGTGGTGCTGCTGCCCGACGCGCTCGACGACGCGGTCCGGGTGTTGGCCGGGTTGCCGCAGCCGTTCACCCTCTCCGCTGCCCGGCAGGCGTTGGACACCACCCGCCGAGTGGCGGTGCCCCTGCTGGAACTGCTGGACCGGCGGGGCGCGACCCGCCGGCTGCCCGACGACGCCCGGATCGTCGTCACCTGAACGCGCGCCCTTGCGGGGCTGACAGGGTGGCGTGGGAATGCGACGGTGGGCTGATGGTCGAGGTGATGGCGTCCCGGGCGCGGCCGTTCGGTGGCCGCTGGCGGGAGATCGTCTCGGTGGCGCTGCGCTGGGGGCTGCCGGTGCTGTGGGTGCTGTGGGCCGGTCTGGCGTGGTGGGTCGAGCCCCGCGCGTCGACCGAGGCCCAGCTCGACCGGGATCTCGCGGCCGGCCGGGTGGTGAGCTACCAGCGGGCGTACGGCTGGGCCGACGACGGCGCCTACTGGGGGAGCCGGCCGCGTGTGCAGTACGCGGCCGACGGGGGGATGCTGACCTGGACCGTGTCGAACGGCCAGAACCGGTACGCCGCTGGGGCGCCGTTGGCCTCGGACTCGTCCCCCGTCGGGCCGGACTCGTCGGCGAGCACCGGGTGGGACGCGCGGCGTGCCGCAGTCGACGGTTCGGGGCAGGCCGGGGGCGGCACCGCGCACCCGATCGGGAACGCCGCGGCTCTGCTCGCCGGTGTGCTGACCGTGCTCTGGCTGGGGCGCTTGATCGGTGGCGCGCCGCCGCTGGTCGGCACCCGGTGGTTCTGGTTCTGGGTCGGCCTCCTGCCGTTCGGGACAGGTGTGCTGGCCTGGACCTACCGGGAGCTGTGGAGACCACCGCCGGTGCCGGTGCCTGACCGGGGCTCGGGGTGGCGTGGGTTCGGCTGGCTGATCCTCGCCGCGGTCGGCATCAGCCTCCTGGTGTCCGTTGCCCGCATCGTGTTCGGGACGACGGTGGTGCCGGGCTGAGCGGCGGTTGCTGGGCCAACCGGCCACCCGGCCGACGTTGGTCACCTACGGTGACGCCATGGACCCTTCGGCGGTCTGGCGGGACCGGCAGCACAAGTGGCGGATCGAGGCGTACCGGGCGCCGGATCTCCGTTTCGCCATCTACGCCACCAACGGCCCCACCGAGTCGGTGCCGCTGTGGCTGTTCGGCATGTCGGCCCTGGCCCGCTGGCTGATGACCCACGCCATCTCGCTGGACGACCTGGAGGTCGACTGAGCGGGGGCGCGGTCGCAAACACCGCCCACGCCGCGCCCCGCTGCGGTTGAGTGACCTCAGGCGGCGGACGGGGGCACGCGATGGGCAGTCAGCTCGGGCAGTTGGCGTTGGTGGCCGTGCTGGTGCTGGTCAACGCCGCGCTCTCCGGCAGCGAGATGGCGCTGGTGACCCTGCGGGAGGGGCAGTTGCGGCGGCTGGGCCGGCGAAGCCGCGCCGGTGACCGGTTGGTGCAGCTGTCCCGCGACCCGAACCGCTACCTGGCCACGATTCAGCTCGGCATCACCCTGGCGGGGTTCCTGGCCTCGGCGGCGGCTGCGGTGTCGTTGGCCTCTCCGCTGGTCGGGCCGTTGGGTTTCCTCGGCGCGGCGGCGCGTCCCGCCGCGGTGCTGCTGGTGACCGTGCTGCTGACGTTCGTCACGCTGGTGCTCGGTGAGTTGGCCCCGAAGCGGCTGGCCATGCAGCGGGCTGAGCGTTGGGCGTTGCTGAGCGCCGGCCCGTTGGATCTGTTGGCTCGGGTGTCCCGGCCGGCGGTGTGGCTGCTCAGCCGGGCCACCGACGCGGTCGTGCGGCTCGCCGGTGGTGACCCGCGGGCCAACCGGGAGGAGATGACCGAGGAGGAGTTGCGGGAGATGCTGGCCAGCCAGCGCGGTCTGTCGGCCCAGCAGCGGGAGATCCTGACCGGCGCGTTCGACATCGCCGGCCGGACGCTGCGGGAGATCCTGGTCGCCCGGCGGGAGGTGACGACGCTGCCCGCCGATCTGGCCGCGGACGAGGGCGTCCGGCGGCTCGCCGCCGCCGGACGGTCCCGCGCTCCCGTCACCGGCCCCGGCGGCCTGGACGAGGTGCTCGGGGTGGTGCACATCCGCGACCTGGTGCGGGCCGGCACCGCTGAAGTGGGTGAGCGGGTCCAGGCGCCGCTGCTGCTGCCGGTGACCCTGCCGGTCGCCGACGCGATGCGTCAGCTGCGCCAGGAGCATCAGCAACTGGCCCTGGTCGTCGACGAGCACGGGGGCATCGACGGCATGATCACCATGGAGGACCTTCTGGCCGAGGTGGTCGGTGAGTTGTACGACGAGACCGACCGGGACGTGCGCGGGGTGGTCCGGGAATCGGACGGGTCCCTGCTGGTGCCCGGTGACTTCCCGCTGCACGACCTGCCCGACCTGGGGGTGCGGTTGAGCTTCCCGTTGTCCCGGGACTACACGACAGTGGCTGGTCTGGTGCTGGCCCGACTGCGGCACCTGCCGGAATCCCCGGGTGAGACGGTGCGGCTGCCCGGTCTGACCCTGCAGGTGGTGGAGGTCGCCGACCGTGCGGTGCGCCGGGTACGCCTCTGCGGGTTCGTCACCGAGCGCTGAGTGTTCACCCAGAAGGCTGACAAAAGGTCCAAATCGACAAGACGGGAAACGCGGTACGCCTACGGTGCCAGACGTGAAGGACCGAGGGTTGCGTACGTTCGTCACGGTGCTGGCCGGCCTCGCGGTGATCTACTTCGGCAGCGCCGGCCGCAGCCCCGAGGAGGGCCGTGGCATCTCCGGCGGGGTGGTGGTCCTGGCGCTGCTCGCCGCGTTGCTGGTGTGGCACCTGACACGGCCGGGGGACAAGACGGTCAAGTGAGCGCCTCAACGGGCGGCGACACGGGTGACCTCACCGGCGGACTCCTCACCCAGCGCCACCCGTACCAGCGCTGACGCGAGCCGGCCGAAGTCCGGTTCGTCGACGAGACCGGCGAGTCGGTCCGGGGACCCCGGCAGGCCCAACCGCTTCGCCCCGGCCAGGGCCCGACGGTCGGCGTACGGGCGCACGTCCGACCAGACCGTCTGTGCCTCGCGCAGGTAGATGTCCGCGCCCGTGGGGCCGATGCCGGGGAACTCGGTGAGCCGCCGCCGCAGCCCGGCCGGGTCGCCCTGGGCCTCCCGGTGCAGGCGTCGCAGGTCACCGTGCCAACGGTCCAGGCACAGCCGGGCGCCGGTGCCGAGCATGGTGGCGGTCCGCTCGTCGTAGCGGCGGTAGTGGCCCCGGCCCAACGCGTCGACGCGCTCCTGCCAACTGGCCGCCTCCATCGCCTGTGGGGTGCGGTAGCCGGCGGCGAACAGTTCCCGCGCCGCGTCCACCGCCACGCACGCGCGGATCCGGGTGCTCAGCAGCGTGGTCAGCACCAGCAGCTGGTACAGCGGCCCCGGCCGGTCGGCAAGCCGGATGCCGGCCTCCTCCGCGTACGTGCGGCCACGCCGGTCGAGCAACACCCGCACCACACGTCGATCATTGCCCACCCGGTCGGGTTACCCACTTGAGGAGCGGCTAGCCGTCGCACCGCCGGCCGAGGCCGGAATGCCATCGGGGCGGGCGGGTATGCCGACGGTGGAGGCGGCTTCTGCCGCCTGCCGTACCGGAGGGAGACACCCCGTGACGAACCCGCAGCAGCAGGAGTTGCGCCGCAACGCACTGGGCGCCACCAGCCAGGACAACAAGGGCCCCGCCCCGGGCGGGCATCCGGCCAACCGCGGCTCGTCGCGCGGCGACGCCGGTCGTCCGGTGCCCAAGGGGCAGGTGTCGCCGTACGGCCCGGCCGGTGAGCCGGTGGCCGAGGACGACAGCGACACCCGCTGACGGACCTAGCGACCGCGGCCTGGCGGCCGTCGCAACCTGTTCCAG
>NZ_JBEZEH010000214.1:0-12304 GCF_040648775.1 Micromonospora sp. NPDC049089 | reverse complement strand
TCACGATGACTCACAGACATCAGGCTGATTAGCGGGTGTGGTTCCAGCCCTCGTCCCTGGCTAGCCGTTGGGCCGGCGGCCAACGGCGGCGGGGCAATCCGCGGGCGGGGCAGTCCGCGGCGGGGTGGGCAGGAGCGGGGTGGGCAGGAGCGGGGTGGGGCGCGAGGCGGCGTGCTTCCGAACGCCAGGTCGAGCACGCAGTCGCGCCGCCGACCCGCCGCCCGACCCCACACTCGCGCCGCCGACCCGCCGCCCGACCCCACACTCGCGCCGCCGACCCGCCGACCCGCCGCCGGATCCCACTCGCGCCGCCGGTCGCGCGACGCCATGAGTCGGCGGCCCGACCCCTGTGGGCCGAGCCGCCGGCTCTCCGCTGCGGTGGTACCGGGACGCGCTGGTCGGATCAGGCCGTCCGGTTGCGGTTGTACAGGGCCTTGGCCCACAGGAAGCTACCCACTGTGATGACGGCGCACCAGACGACAGCGATGATCCCGTTGGCGCCGATCCCGGTGCCCAGGAGCAGGCCGCGAAGGGTCTCCATGACGGGCGTGAAGGGCTGGTAGTCCGCGAACAGCCGCACGGCGGTCGGCATGGAGTCGGTGGGGACGAACCCGCTGCCGAGGAACGGCAGGAGGATCAGCGGCATGGGCAGGTTGCTCGCCGTCTCGACACTGTCACTGACCAGGCCGAGGGCGACGGACAGCCAGGTCAGCGCGAAGGTGATCATGGCGAGTACGCCGACCGCCGCGAGCCACTCGACCGCGTTGGCGTTGGGCCGGAACCCGACCAGCAGCGCCACGACGGTGACGGCCGCGAGGCTGAGCATGGTCTGCACCAGGCTGCCCAGTACGTGACCCGTCAGGACCGACGGTCGGAAGATCGACATCGTGCGGAACCGGGCGATGATCCCCTCGGTCATATCCATCGCGACCGAGATGGCGGTGCCCTGCGCTGCGCTGACCACTGTGATGAGCAGGATGCCGGGGGTGACGTAGTTGGCGTACTGGGAGCGGCCGCCGGACGGGCCGAGACCGGCGCCGAGCGTGCCGCCGAAGACGTAGACGAAGAGCAGCAGGATGATGATCGGGATGCCGATGAGCAGGAACGTCATCGACGGGTACCGCCGCATGTGCAGCAGGTTTCGCCGCAGCATGGTGCTCGAGTCGCGGACGGCGAGGGAGAGGGTGCTCATCGCGCGGGAGCCCTTTCGTTGTCGGATCGGCTGGCCCGGGTGTCGGGCTGCCCGGTGAGGGTGAGGAAGACGTCGTCGAGGTCGGGGGTGTGCACGGAGAGCCCCGCCACACTGATCGAGGCGTGGTCGAGCTGGTCGAGCAGGGATCGCAACGACCCGACCCCTCCGTCACTCGGCACCTGAAGGGTGAGCGCCGCGTCGTCGCGGGTGGCGGCCGCGAACGTCCGGGCCGCCGAGTCGAGCCCCTCCTGGTCGGCGAACTGCAACACGACGTGGCCGCCCGGGATGAGCCGCTTGAGCTCGCGCGGCGTGCCCTCAGCGATCAGCCGTCCGTGGTCGAGGAACGCCACCCGGTCGGCGAGCTGGTCGGCCTCCTCCAGGTACTGCGTGGTGAGCAGGATGGTCACGCCCTCGGCGGCGAGTGCGCGGATGATGTGCCACATGGCCCGGCGGCTGCGCGGGTCGAGGCCGGTGGTCGGCTCGTCGAGGAAGATGACGCGGGGCTCGCCGACCAGGGTCATCGCGAGGTCGAGCCGGCGGCGCATGCCGCCGGAGTACGTGGACGCCGGCTTGCCCGCCGCCTCGGTCAGGTCGAACTGGTCGAGGAGGTCGGCGATCCGCCGCCGACCGACGGCCCTGTCCAGGTGGCACAGGTCGGCCATCAGGGTAAGGTTCTCCCGACCGGTGAGCAGGTTGTCGACGGCGGAGAACTGGCCGGTGACGCCGATCAGCGCGCGTACCGCGTCGGGTTCCCGGGTCAGGTCGTGGCCGAAGACACGGGCGTTACCGCCGTCGGCGTCGATCAGGGTGGAGAGGATCTGCACGGTGGTGGTCTTGCCGGCGCCGTTCGGACCGAGCAACGCGAAGATGGTGCCCTCGCTGATCATCAGGTCGATGCCGTCCAGCACGACCTTGTCGCCGTAGGACTTGCGCAGGTCGGTGGCGACGATCGCGGGGTTCATGGAACTGGTCATGGTCTCCTCATTTGTGGTCGGCGGGGCGGTGGGTCAGGCGCGGCGGATCATGATGTCGCCGAAGGAGGTGTTCGCCCGGACCTCGACCGTCTCGTCGGTCTGCGCCGGGCTGTCGGTCGACTCCAGCGCGTTGTGCACACGGCCGTGCTTGGAACTGACGTCCAGCCAGGCGGCCGTCCCGCGACGGATGCCGACCTCGATGGCGCCGTAGGAGGTCTGCAACTCGACAACTCCCCGGACGACCTCGCCCAGCCGGAGGTTGCCGTAGGCGGTACGGGCCGTCACCGAGGCCAGTGCGGTGTCCACTGTGACGTCGCCGTAGGCCGTGTTGATCCGGACGGCGCCGCCACCGCTACCGATCCAGCAGTCACCGGAGGAGTTCTTGATCTCGGCGCTGCCGTCGACGACTCCGAGACGCACCTTGCCGGACGACACCTTCACCCGGGCGGAGCCGAGGACGCGCTCGGCCGCGACCTCGCCGTGGCTGGAGTCGATGTCCAGCGGCCCGGTCTCGTCGAGCCGGATGTTGCCACCGGTCTTGATGCGGCACTCGCCGAGCCGACCCTCGCAGCGGAACGCCGCCCACGACGAGTCTGCCTGTACGCCCGATCCGGTCGGCAGCTCGATCAGGACGTCGACCGACGGTCCGGCACCGAACCCGTAGCGGCGCCAGCTCTTCGGCACCCTGACCACCAGCTGTCCGGCGGCGTACTCGACTGTGGTCTGCTCCGCGGCACTGAGGTCGGCCTTGCTCGACGGGTCGCGGGGCCGCACGGTCACCACCGTGTCGGTGCGGTCGCTGGCCGCGATCCAGACGTCCCCGACCGGGATCTCGATCCGGGCGAAAATCGCTTCTGGTGTGTCGAAAACAGGCATGGTGGTCTCCCGAAAGGTGGTCGGCGAAGGTCGCCGCTGGTCAGCGGCGTGATGAGGTGGGGTACGAGAGGGGTTAGCGGGCCCAGCCGGTGAAGTGCTGGCCGAAGCGCGGCTCCGGACGGCGGGGCGGACGACGCTCCGCCTCGCCCCCACCGACGGCACCGGCGACGGCGCGCACCAACCAGGCGTTGACGCTGAGCCCGGCGCGCCCGGCGGCCTCCTCGACGCTGGCCTTCAGGTGGTCGGGCAGCCGCAGGTTGATCCGTGAGGTGCCGCCCTCGTCACCCTCGGGTGCGGACACCGGCACCGACAGCGGCGGCGGGCCGCTCGCCTCGCTCGCCGTCTCGACCGGCAGGTTGGCGGGTGCCACCACGAAGTCGGGCTCGCGCCCGCGCAGGCGAACGTGCACCGAGCCCGGTGCGAGATCGCGGGTGATCTCGTCGGCCGCGTCGGACAGCGCTTCGAGCAGCGTGAGACGGGTGGCCGCTTCCAACTGCGCGAAGAGTCGTTCGGCCAACGCCCGGGCCTCCGGGTCCACGCCCTCGGCGGCAAGGGCGAACTCGTTACGCAGGTTCTCGACGTATGACCTCAGCTCCATGGCACCATGATGGCACCACTCTGGCTCAGAGTGCAACAGGCATGGCTCAGCAAGATGCCACCAACTGGCCCCGCCGGGGGTCAGCCAAGTCTCAGAGGTCGCCGAAAAGCCTCCGGACCAGGTGATTCGCGTCCTCCTGGCGCAACCCGGAGGCGACCAGGAGGTCACTGACGGTCGTCCGGACCTGTGCCACCACCACCGCGCCGGAGAAGCCGACACCGTCCCGATAGGCGTGCCCGGCCGTCCGGACCGCCCGCAGCGCCTGCTCGCGAGCCCGGTTCGGCTCGGTGCCGGCGGCGAACTGCCGCTTCAGCAGGCGGACCGCCTCGGCGAGATCCGCCACCGCCGTCGGCAACGACTCCGGTACCGGTTCGCCGTCCTCGATGAGCGTCACCGATCGTCGGATCAGGGTGCCGCTGTTGCGCATCGCCCGGTCGATCGGCTCCGCGGCCTGCGCGTAGCGGCCCACCGGCCCGCGCCGTTGATGCCAGTACACCGGCGACAGGGTGCTCGCCTCCCGGGCGCCCTGGGTCGCCTCGACGAACGCCTTCAACCGGCCCGCGCTCTGCCGCAGCTCACCCCGGGCGGCACGGGCCCGAGCGGCATCCCGCTCGGTCAGCGCCTCGGCCGTGGCGTCGAGCTGGGTCGCCAGGAGATCCAACGCCGGCCGCGCGGCCCGGTTGAGCACCCGCAGCGGGTTCAGCGGCAGCAACACGGCGGTGACCAGCAGCGCCACCCCTCCCCCGATGAGCGCGTCCACGAACCGGGGGATCTCCAGATCCCGGACGGCCGGGCTGAGCGTGGCGATGAGCACCGCCGTCGCCCCCGCCTGGATCACCACCGCTGCGCTACCCGCGAGGAAGAGCGCGACGACGATCGCCAGCACGACGATCAGGGCGAGCTGCCACCAACCGGTGCCGATCACCAAAAGGAGCAGGTCGCCGATCAGCACGCCGACGGTGACCCCGATGATCAGCTCGACGGTGCGACGCAACCGCTGGCCGACCGACGCGGCGAGCGTCGAGACGGCGGAGATCGGCGCGAAGACCGGCTGCGACACCTGTAGCAGCGAGTGCGCCACGAACCAGGACAGCCCAGCGGCCAGGCCGGCCTGGAGGGCGAGGCCGCCGATGGTCCGTACCCGGCGGACCCGCTCGCGTAAGGCGGCCACCACGCGGTCCAGGAGCCGGACGACGGTCGAGGGGCCCGCGTCCGCTCCGCGCCGACCGGCAGCGACCATGGCGGCACCTACCCCGCCACGACCGGCTCAATCCTCGCCACGGCACGGCCCGGCCGCCCTCAGCGCGAGGTGAGCGTCTTCTCGGCGTACGCCCAGAGCCGGTCGGCCGCGGCCGGGTCCAACGCGTGGGCGGCGACTCCGCCGGTGGCGTCGGGACCACCGGGAATGACCTCGGCCTCCTGGTTGTCGTCGAAGTACCGACCGCCGACCCCGTCGAGCAGGGGTGAGCCGGCGAGCAGCACTGTTGTCGACGCGCCCTGGTCGGGCTTCTTGTAGTACTCCGCCTCGATGAGGTTGCCCGCCTCGTCCATCGCGCCCATCGCCCGCATCGTGTCGTCGTCGATGTGGCGCTGGAGGTTGGTGAAGATGTACCCGGGGTTGAGGGCGTTCGCGGTGATCCCGTCCCTCGCCCACTGGCGGGTGATTCCCACAGCGAGCAGGACCTCCGCGGTCTTCGACTGACCGTAGGCCGACCACGGGTCGTACGGGCGCCGCTCGAACTGCGGGTCGTCGAAGTCGAACGGCGCGGCAAGGTGCGCACCGGAGCTGACCATCACGACCCGTGCCGCCTCGGCGGCCCGCAGACTGTCGTGCAGCCCTCGGGCCAGCGCGAAGTGGCCGAGGTGGTTCGTCGCGAGCTGGAGTTCCCAGCCCACGGCGGTCAGCTGGCGGGTCGGGATCGCCATGATTCCGGCGTTGGCCACCAGCACGTCGAGCGGGCCCTGCCAGGCTGCGACGAAGGCGTCGACCGACGCCAGGTCGGAAAGATCGAGGGCGGACGACCGGACCGTGCCCACCGTGGCATCGGTGGCGAACTCCTCGGCGAGCCGGTCGGCCGCCCGAGGATTCCGGGTCGCGATGGTGACCTCGGCGCCGGCCCCGGCCAACGCGCGCACCGTCTCCACACCGATGCCGGACGCGCCCCCGGTGACGATCATCCGGCGTCCGGTGAGGTCGACACCGTGGAGGACCTCGGCGGCCGTGGTGCGGGCGTTGAACGGGGTGGTGAGGCGTGGATTCGCTGTCATGACACCCAGGCTACGAACGCTCGGTTCGGACTGCCTATAGTCTGGAGTCCGTCATACTTTCGTGAGCGTCCAGATGAGGTGGGGATGGATCCGCTGGAGGATGTCCTGGCCCTGCTCGGCGCGACGAGCCACGTCTCCGCCGGTCTGATCGGAGGCGGACGCTGGGCCGTCGGTTTCGACCCCCCGGCCGGGGTCAAGTTCAACGCCGTCCGGCGGGGCCGATGTTCGCTGCGGGTCTACGGCCACGCCGAGCCGATCGACCTCGGTCCGGGCGACTGCTTCCTGCTGACCCGACCGGCGGCCTACACCCTCTTCAGCGATCCCGAGGTGCCGGTCCAGCCCGCGTACCCCATCTTCGCCGCCGCCACCGACGGTGTGGCGCACGCCGGCGACGGTGACGACGTGTTCCTCATCGGCGGCGCTTTCACCCTTGGCGGGCGGGCACGCAACCTTCTGCTGGACAACCTTCCGCCGGTCATCCACGTGCCCGCCGACACCCCGGAGGCCGGGACCGTCCAGTGGGCCCTCGGCGAGATCGACGCGGAACTGCGATCGACGCGACTCGGCTCCCACCTCGTCGCCGAGCATCTGGCGCTCGTCCTGCTGATCCGGATCCTTCGGCTGCACCTGGCCCGTGACGATCAGCCCGGCTCCGGGTGGCTGGCCGGTCTCACCGACCCGGTGGTCGCTCCCGCGCTACGCGCGATGCACGAGCGACCCGCGCACCCGTGGACGGTGGACGAGGTGGCCCGGGCGGCGACCGTCTCCCGGTCGACGCTGGCGGCCCGCTTCAAGAAGGTCGTCGGGGTGGGCCCGCTGGAGTACCTGACCGGGTGGCGGATAGAGCTCGCGGCCGACCGCATCCGGCGCAGCTCCGACACCGTCGCCACCATCGCCCAGGCCGTCGGGTACGGCTCGGAGAGCGCGTTGAGCGTGGCCTTCAAGCGCACCACCGGCCTCTCGCCGCGCGCCTACCGCACCGAGTTGGCGAACACCGCCCGGACGGACGCACCCGAGCCGACGGTGACCGCCGGTCGGGCCCTGCCGGGGCGGTAGCACCCCGCCGGCTGAGATTGAGGGCGTCCGGATGGGGTAGACCCGGCTCTGCCGTCACCGGCGACCCGGCGCGTGGCGTCGGCGCCCGATCACGGACAAGGGCTGCGAGACGCCTCGGGGGGACGTCGGATGGATCAACGCGGTTGAGTGGCACGGACGACTCCGGTGACGTCGTGGAACTACGGGTGCACGGAGTCTCCGGCGCGAGCGCCGCGCAGGTGCTGGACCTGCAACAGACCGCGCAGGTCGCCGGTGACCGCAGTGGCGGGTTCTACCGGCCGCGCCCCCGGTACTCGGAGAGCACCGGCGAGCACGGGGTGACGCTTGAGGCGTACCGCTGGGGTGACCTGCCCTCCGGGACCGTGGCCCGCACCCTGGCGGTGGTCTTCCTGCTCCCCTTCATGCTGGTCAACGTCGCGATCTGGATGCGCCCGGCGAACCCCCGTTCCGAGGCGGTGGTCAAGTCCCTCTGCCGGGTGCTGGCGCTCACGCTCACCGTGTTGTACGTGCTCGCCATCGTCGGCGTCGCCCTGGATCTCGTCGGCTGGAAATGCCTGGCCTCCCCCGACTGTCTGGCCGGACGCAGCTGGTTGTCCTGGTTGGGCGGACGGCCGGTCGGACTGCGGCTGGCGGTGCTCGCGCTCGTCCCGGCCGCCGCGATCGGCCTGATCTGGCGGGTCAGTTGCCGGCCGGGCCGGACGTTCGAGGCGTTTCGCGAACCCGATCAGGGCACCTCCGCTCCTCGGCTCGGCACCGTCGGCCAGTGGGACGCCGAGCCGTTGGTGGGCCGGTTGCGCGCCATCCACGTCACGGCGGCCTTCGCGACGCTGGACCTCGCCCTGCTCCTGGCCCGCGCTGCGAGTGACGCTTCGGCAACCACGATCGCGCTGACGGCGATGACGGGGGTGATCCTGACCGGCTGCGTGGCGCTGCTCTGCACACCGCCGCTCATGGACAGGGCCCCCGGCGACAAGCGGCTCGACCGGGTCACCCGTACCCTCCGGACCGCTGCCATCCTCCTGACCGTCGCCGTCGTGGCGCATGTGCTGACCAGTCCGCAACCCTGGCCGGAGGAGCGGGCGCTCCCCGGCTACGACCCGACCCTGGCCGGTCTGTTCGTGTCCCAGACGACGCTGTTGGTCGCCCTGGGCGTGGTGCTGCTCTGGCACCGGCGCCGGGAGCACGGCGCCACCCCGCTGTTCGGGCTGGGCGCTCTCGTGGTCGCGGCCACCGGGATCAGCATGGCGGTGGCGTACTCCGCCGAACTGGTCTACCGGGTGGCGGACTACCTGGACCGCGACGTGTCGACCGGCGAGGGCATCGCCTCCGGTCCGCCCCGGGCCTACACCTGGGCCATCTTCGGCTTCTTCCGCGCCCTGCTGGTCACGGTGATCGCCACTGGCCTCGTCGTCCTGATCTCCCGCCGGGGGCGACGCCGGGCCGGGGCGGCGATAGTCGCACGCGACTTCCCGGACCCGCCGCCCGAGGCAGGGCACCGACTACGGCAGGTCCGAGACGCGATAGCCCGGGCTCGTTTCACCGAGAAGCTGGTGCCGCTGGCCGTGCTCTACGGCTGTCTCGCCGGGCTCGCCACCGCCACCACCACCGTCGGCCTGTTGGGGCAGTTCCCGGGCGACGTCATCGAACAGACCCTGGGGCTGCCGGCCGACGCGGTCACGTTCGGCATCGCGGTTGGTAGCTGGACGATCGCGGCCATCATCCTCGGCCTGATCATCGGGGGCATCTTCGCGTACCGGACCGAGCCGTACCGCCGGTACATCGGTGTGCTCTGGGACCTCGGCACCTTCTGGCCCCGGGCCGCCCACCCGTTCTCACCGCCCTGCTACTCGGAGCGGGCCGTGCCGGAACTGGCCCGCCGGATCACCTACCTCGTCGAACGCGGCGACGCGGTGCTGCTCACCGGGCACAGCCACGGCTCGGTCCTGCTCGCCGCCACGGTGCTCCAACTGCCGCCGCAGATCGGCGACCGGGTCGCCCTGCTCACCCACGGATCACCGCTGCGCCGCCTCTACGCGCGGCTCTTTCCCGCCTACGTCGACGACACGGCACTGCACGAGATCGGCCGCCGGGTGGATTGGCGCTGGGTGAACCTGTGGCGCGACACCGACCCGATCGGCGGCTGGATATTCTCCCCGAATACCTCACCCGCGCCGGCCACCACCGATGACCCGGCTACCAGTGTGGATCGCCGACAGCGTGATCCCGTCGACGTGGTGGCGCCCCCCGGAGACAGCGTCGCCCCACCCATCCACGGGCACTGGCCGGGCGAGTCCGACGAGCCGTTCATCGAGGCGGTACAGGAGTTGGTGCGGCGCCTCGGTGGGCGGGGCGACCCGCCCGGGACGCCGGGGTAGCGGGCCGGCTCAGTTTCCCCGGCCCGCCCGGGTACGCCAGTCGTCCAGAGCGGTGCCGGCGAGGCGGGCGCCGTCGGCCGGGACGAGCGAGCGTTCGCCCAGCTTGGCGCCGAAGTACCGGGCGTCGGGGTCGGCCACCACCGAACGACGGTCCTGCTGGTCGGCGAGGAGGGTTCGGCCCAGCTCGTCGAGGCGGAACTGCTCCGGGCCGGCGACCTCGACCACGGAGTTCGTCGGCGCGCCGAGCGCGACCTCGGCGACCGCGGCAGCGACGTCGTCAGCGGCCATCGGCTGAATGAGCACCGGCGCGAGGTGCACGGTGTCGCCGTCCGTGGCGGTGTCGATGATGCCCTTGAGGAACTCGAAGAACTGGGTGGCGTGCACCACCGAGTACGGGAGGCCGGACGCGACGATGAGCTTCTCCTGGGCAACCTTCGCGCGCATGTACCCGCTGTCCGGGATCCGGTCGCACCCCACGATGGAGAGCGCCACGTAGTGGTTCACCCCGGCGTCCGACGCGGCGGCGAGGAGCGTCCGGGTCGAGGTCTCGAAGAATTCCAGTACGGCGGTGTTCTCGAACGACGGCGAGTTCGACACGTCGACGACGACCTCGGCGCCGGTGAGCGCGTCGGCCACCCCTTCGCCGGTCAGGGTGTTGACGCCCGTCTTCGGCGATGCCGGCACCGCCTCGTGGCCCTGGGCGCCGAGGCGCTCCACGAGCTTGGAACCGATGAGGCCGCTGCCCCCGATGACGACGATCTTCATGGTCGTACCACGTCCTGTCTGCACTGGGTTGGATCGTGCTGCCAACCAGTAAGACGGAAAGCGTGCGCGGATGCGGGACAATCGCCGGAGAACAGTTCGACGGAGATCAGGAGGTCGACGTGGCCACGGTGTCCCACCCGGTGTTCGCCCGGGTGTACGAGCGACTCAGCGTCGCCATGGACCGCGCCGGCACTGCGGCGTTCCGGCGGGAGCTGGTCGCCGGCCTGTCCGGTCGGGTGATCGAGATCGGTGCGGGCAACGGGCTGATGTTCGCTCACTACCCGCCGGGGGTGACCCAGGTCTACGCGGTCGAACCGGAGCGACGTCTGCGTGCCGCCGCCGAGCGCGCCGCGTCGACCGCGCCGGTCCCGGTGACCGTCGTCGACGGTCTGGCCGAGGCGCTGCCCGCCGGGGACGGCGAGTTCGACGCGGCGGTGGTCGCGTTGGTGTTGTGCACCGTGCCCGATCAGGCGAGCGCGTTGGCCGAGATCAGCCGGGTGCTGCGCCCCGGAGGCGAGGTGCGGTTCTTCGAGCACGTGGCCGCCGAGGGTGCCGGTGGTCTGCACCGCGCCCAACGACTCCTCGACGCCACGCTGTGGCCGAAGCTGTTCGCCGGCTGCCACACCAACCGCGACACCGTCGCCGCCATCGGCGCGGCCGGCTTCGAGGTGCAGCAGCTGCGCAGGTTCCGTTTCCCGGCCACCAGCAACAGCCCCTCCTCCCCCTGCGTCCTCGGCCGCGCGATCAGGCCGATCCCGGTCGTCCAGCGATAGAACGCGAACGCGAAGGTCGATCCAATTCAGATAGTTACGACTTGGGCATTGTCCCGTTTTGCTCTCATTTGAACACCTGACGTGATGTGGTGGTCAGCGCGCTTATCGGCGCCATACAGGCCGTATCACGCAGGACGCCACTCGCTGACGTCTCCTGCGAGTAGTACCCACGGAGGGTGTTCTGTGACAGCTAGACCTAAGAATTGGCTACGGCGGCGAGTTGTCCTGCCGTCGCTCGCGGCAGGCGCAGCCGCCACAGTGGCAGCCAGCCTGCTGCTCTTCAGCTCGACCGCCGCCAACGCCGCGGACGCACCGGTCAATCTCGGAACGGCGGCTGACTTTTCCGTCCTGGCCGGAGCGGAGCCCACAAACACCGGCCCCAGCTTCCTGGCCCAGAGTCTCGGGCGGTTCCCCGGAAACACCGCGTCCGGCTTCGGAACGGCAACCATCGGCGGCGAGGTGCACCTCGGTGACGCTGTCGCACTCCAGGCCCAGAGCGATCTGACCATCGCCTTCAACGACGCCGCCGGCCGAACCCCGTTCACCAACCTTCCGGCGGAACTCGGCGGCAACACGCTCAACGCCGGGGTCTACCGGATCGGGGCGGCCCAACTGACCGGGCCGTTGACGCTCAACGGCCAGGGCGACCCGTCGGCCGTGTTCATCTTCCAGGTCGACTCCTCTCTGACGACGGCGTCGAACAGCAGCGTCGTCCTGATCAACGGGGCTTCGGCCTGCAACGTGTTCTGGAAGATCGGCAGCTCGGCGACGATCGGCACGGGCACCACGTTCGTGGGCACCATCATGGCTCAGGCCGCGATCACGATGACCACTGGCGCGACCCTCCAGGGCCGCGCGCTGGCGCGCACCGCCGCCGTCACGCTCGACACCAACGTCATCACCGCACCGATCTGCGCCGGGCCGACGGGCCCACCCGGACCGACCGGCCCACCCGGGCCCACCGGTCCGCCCGGCCCGTCCGGGCCGCCCGGCAGCCCTGGCGCACCAGGCAGTCCCGGAGCACCCGGCAGTCCCGGCGCACCAGGCAGTCCCGGAGCACCAGGCAGCCCCGGAGCACCCGGCAGCCCCGGAGCACCAGGCAGCCCCGGAGCGCCTGGAGCGCCCGGCAGCCCGGGAGCACCAGGCAGCCCCGGAGCGCCTGGAGCGCCCGGCAGCCCGGGAGCACCTGGTAGTCCCGGAGCGCCCGGTAGCCCCGGCGCACCTGGTCCGTCCGGACCTCCCGGACCTCCCGGTCGACCTGGTGGCGGCGGCAAGCACCCCATCCTGCCGGTTACCGGCAGCGGCGCGGTCCCGGCCATGACCGGCGTCGGAAGTGTGATGGTCGTGCTGGGCGCTGTCGCGTTCTTCCTGGCCCGGCGTCGACGCCTGGAATCCCGCGATACCGGCTATGGTCTCGCGCAGTACGG
>NZ_JBEZEH010000213.1:0-12423 GCF_040648775.1 Micromonospora sp. NPDC049089 | reverse complement strand
GGGGGGGCGCCCCGGCCGCCCGGCCGGGCCCCCCCGTTTCAGGTGTGCTGGATCTCGCCCTGCCGCTGGTCGCCCCGCACACCCTCGAACAGGTGATGCGCGGAGTCGACCGTGATCAACGAGCGAGGGCGGCGAGCCTGAACTGCTGGTTGCTCTGACCGTGGCAGTCGTAGAGCTGGATCTGGGCGCCGTTGGCGGTGCTCCAGGCGTCCAGGCATCGCCCGGACTGCACGTTGCTGATGGTGCCGTTGGAGTTGACGTTCCACTGCTGGTTGGTCTGGCTGTGGCAGCTGTAGATCTGCACTGCCGCGCCGTTGCCGGAGCCTGCCGCGTCGAGGCACATGTTGCCGTACACCTGGAGTTGTTTGCCCGAGGTGTAGGTCCAGGCCTGGTTGGTCTGCTTGTTGCAGTCGTAGAGCTGGACCCGGGTGCCGTTGTTACGCGAGGCGTTGGGTACGTCGATACACCGGCCGGACTGGGTGCCGACGATCTCACTGGCCGAGCCCGGTGGGACGGTGGGGGTGGGGGTGGGGGTCGGCGGGTCGGTGGGGGTTGGCGGGTCGGTCGGGGTTGGCGTCGACGGCAGCAGCGGGCAGGTGCTGCGGTAGGTGACCACTCCGCTGGAGTCCAGCAGGGGGCAGAGGAACTGGCTGTACCGGGTGTCGTTGTCGAGGAACATCTTGACGAACGGCAGCATGGTCCGGACCATCACCGGGTTCGACCGCCCGACCATGAAGCCATGATCGGCGCCGGCGACCTCCACGTAGACGCTCTCCGTCGTGGCCGGGAGGCTGTTGTACAGGCCGGTGGCGTAGGACGGGGTGACCACCGTGTCCGCCTGACCGGCGAAGATCATGGTGGGGACCCGGTCGTTGGCCAGGTTCGACGACGGCGAGTACGGCGCGATGCCGACCACTGCCTTCAACGACGGGCGTCGCGTGGCTGCGCTCAGCGCGCCGCCGCCGCCCATCGAGTGACCGGCGACCGCCAACCGGTTGGGGTCGACCCGGTCGCGTACGGGGCTCTGCTGCGTGAGGTAGTCCAGTGCGGCGAGCAACTGTGTGCCTCGGGCCGTGTCGAAGTCGTTGCGGCTGTTGGTCTCGATGCCGATCACGACGAAGCCGTGGGACGCCAGCCACGGCCCCATCCAGGCCAGTTCGGCGGAGAACAACGCCGTGTAACCCGGCGAGATCGCGATGGCCCCGAAGGTTCCCTGGCTGGTGTCGGTCGGGTAGTAGATCCGGCCGCCGTTGAAGCCGTACCCGGTCGGGACGCTGACCGACGTGTTGGCAAAGGGGCCGTTCACAGCGGTGACGCTGGTCCGGGTGGGGTCCGGGCCCCGCTGGTACGGGTTGTCGGCGGCCGACGCCGACCCGGTCGCCAGGGTGATGGTGAGCAACCCGACTGCGGCGGCGATCCCGGCTGCGGCGAGCGTGAACAGTCGGCCCTTCAAGCCGGTCGACACTCGGTCGGCCTTGGTGTTCCCCGTGGGCGGGGAGTGGTCTACAGGTCCTCGCACTGTCGGTACCTCCTGGTGGTGGGAGAGCGAGGGGCGGGCGGGCTCGTCGTGTGCCGAGCCTGCCCGCCCCCGGTGATGTCCGATCGTCAGCGTTGCAGGGTCAGCAGACCCGGCCGGTACGGCAGCAGGCCGTAGTCGCCGCCGGAGCTGGGAGAACGACCCTGGTAGAGCAGTTGCAGGTTGCAGGCGTCGACCGTCATGGTCTGGTCGGCGTTGGTGCGCAGCAGCTCACCGTGGCTGATGTCGTTGGTCCAGGTGGCACCGCTGTTGGCCTTGCCGGCGAACGGGTTGCTCTCGCTGGTGGCCTGCGGGGTCCACGACCCACCCAGGCTGCTGGCCGTGAACGAACGGAAGTAGCGCCCGTTCGCGCCGATCGCCTCGACGATCATGAGGTACTTGTTCAGGCCCTGGAGCTTGTAGACCTGCACGGCCTCGAACAGGTTGTTCGTCGAGTCGGTCATGATGGTCGTGTAGTTCGAGCCGAAGCTGCCGGGGAAGTTTCCGATCGGCATGCTGGCCCGGTAGATCCGGCCGTTGTCGCCGGCGAAGAACAGGTACATGTTCTGGTCATCGCCGATGACCGCCTGGTCGATCGGGCCGGTGTTCGAGTTGGAGATGCTGCCGGTGAACAGCGTCTGCGCCGACGACCACCCGTTCGGGTTGGTCGGGTCGCTGGAGGTCCGGTACGAGAAGGCCGTGCCGCCCCACTGGTAGGCCAGCACCCAGATGTTGCGCGGCGCGAAGTAGAACAGCGACGGCGCGACGGTCGCCGAGTTCATCGCGTTCTGGCTGGCCGAGCCCATCTGGGAGTAGTTGCTGAAGAGGCCGAAGTTCATCGAGCCCCACGTGGTGCCGGTGTCGTGGGTGGTGGCGTAGACGAGCTGCTGGCCGTTGTACGGGGCGACGGTGAAGTCCTTCAGCGACACCCACCCGGACCTCGGCTGCGCCAGCGCGCCGGTCGATGACCAGCGGTACGACGAGGGAAGGTCACACGTGGTGGTCGGCGGCGGCGTGGTCGGCGTGGGCGTGGGCGTGGGCGTCTGGGTGCCGCCGCCGAGGGAGGCCAGCCGGAACTGCTGGTTGCTCTGACCGTTGCAGTCGTAGAGCTGGATCTGGGCGCCGTTGGCGGTGCTCCAGACGTCCAGGCATCGCCCGGACTGCACGCCGCTGATGGTGCCATTGGAGTTGACGTTCCACTGCTGGTTGGTCTGGCTGTGGCAGCTGTAGATCTGCACTGCCGCGCCGTTGCCGGAGCCTGCCGCGTCGAGACACATGTTGCCGTACACCTGGAGTTGTTTGCCCGAGGTGTAGGTCCAGGCCTGGTTGGTCTGCTTGTTGCAGTCGTAGAGCTGGACCCGGGTGCCGTTGGTGGTCGCCGCGTTCGGCACGTCGACGCACCGGCCGGACTGGGTGCCGACGATCTCGCTGGCCGAGCCCGGTGGGACGGTGGGGGTGGGGGTGGGGGTGGGGCCCGGCGTGGTGGGCGTGGGGGTGGTGCCGGGGCCCGCGCTGTTCAGGGCCTCCAGCGTGGAGGTGTAGGCGGCCTTCTTGTTGCCGTTGCAGTCGAAGAGCAGCGGAGTGCCGCCGGAGCGCCACGAGTCGCAGTCCCGCACCCCCCACACGGTGAGCCCGTTGCAGCGAGCCACGGCAAGGCAGTCGTTGACCACGCTGCGGTAGGTGTTGGCCTGCGTCGTGCCGGACCCCTCAATGTCCAACTCGGTGATCTGCACGTCCACCCCGAGCGCGGCGAAGCTGGACAGCGTGGTGCGGTAGTTGCTGTTGTACGGCGAGTTGGCGTTGAAGTGCGACTGGAACCCGACGCAGTCGATCGGCACGCCACGGGACTTGAAGTCGCGCACCATGTTGTACACGGCCTGGGTCTTGGCCCAGGTCCAGTTGTCGGTGTTGTAGTCGTTGTAGCAGAGCTTCGCGTCCGGGTCCGCCGCGTCGGCGGCGCGGAACGCCGCCTCGATCCAGTCGTTGCCGGTGCGCTGGAGGTTCGAGTTGCGACGGGCGCCGCTGTTGCCGTCCTCGAACGCCTCGTTCACGACGTCCCACGAGTAGATCTTGCCGCGGTAGTAGGTGGCCACCCGGGTGACGTGGTTCAGCATCGCGTTGCGCAGCGTGGTGCCCTCCATGCTTTGCATCCAGCCCGGCTGCTGCGAGTACCAGGCCAGGGTGTGGCCGCGGACCTTCCAACCCCGGGAGAGGGCGTGGTTCACGATCCGGTCCGCGTTGCCGAAGGTGAAGTTGTTCTGCTGCGGCTCGGTCGCGTCGATCTTCATTTCGTTTTCGGGGGTGATGGCATTGAACTCGCGGTTCAGGATCGTCGTATAGGCGCTGTCGTTGAGTTTGTTGGCGGCGACTGCGGCACCGAAGTACCGGCCGGACTGGGCTGCGGCGGCACCGAGGGTCGTCTCGGCGGCCTGGGCCAGATTGGGCATCAGTGACACGACCAGGGCCAGAATTATCGCGGCCGTTCCGGAAAGAGTGAGTGTTCGTAGTCGGGTGCGCCCGATGGGACGGGTCCGGGAAACCATGCTGATCCTCCAGTGGTGGGGTAGGGAATTCCTGTCGCTGTTCCAGCGGGAGGCCCCGGTGGAACAGCGGCGGACGCGATGGTGAGTTCGCCCGAGCGGGGGGCGGGACTCAGGTCGGGCGTCCGCCTGGCTGCGAGTCGGTTCGGGCTACCTGGCCAGCGGATAGAGGAGTGGTGACAGGTAGGCCCGGTCGCCCGTGGGGGAGTGGTTGCGGCGTTGGGCTCTTTCGGTGGTGGACGTGGTCTCCTGGCAGGTGGGTGGGCCCGACGGTCGCGTGGAGCGCCTCCAGTGCTAAGTGATCTTGTTAACGTTCACACTTGTCGATGGCTCCCAGGCTGGCAGAAAATTCCAGAGTTTTCAACCGGTAGTTTCGGACCTGTTACGGGTCCGGGCGGACGGGGTGGAGTCCGCGCGCACTGCGGCTGGTCGACCCGCGTCACGCGTGGACCAGACCGGAGGCGACAAGCTGGACGGCCGCATCGGCGGGCTCCACGCGCTGTGGCGGATCGCGGAACCTGCCCCGTACCCGGCGCAGAGTCCGAGTCGGTCTTACGGCTGCTCGTCGGCCTCGGTGTTGAGCTGGCGCATCAGCACCGCGAACCCTTGCCCCGACTCCACAAAACCCAGTTTCCGGTAGAGCGCCAGAGCGCTGTGATTGCTGTCGGTGACCTTGAGTCGTAGTTGTCGGATGCCGGCCGAGTGCGCACGGTGCAGGACCCGCGAGATCATCGCGGTGGCCAGACCACTACGGCGCCACTGTGCTCGGGTGCCCAGGCAGTGCAGAATCGCCGTCGGCGTGTCCGTGCTGCCGTCGGCGAGTGCGAAGAGGAAGGCGGCCACCGGGTTGTCGCCTCGGTCGGCCTCGGCGAGCACCAGGCAGGAGAGGTCGGGCAGGAACCGCGGGTGCCCGGTCGCGTGCTGGGGCCAGGTGCGCTGGTCTGGTCGAACCGCTGCGGGGCTGTCGGCGTAGGCCTCGTTGTGAGCCAACCGGGCGAGTTCGTCGTAGCGCTCGTCGACAGGTGTCAGCACCAGGCCGGGCGGCAGCGCGGGAGCCGGCGGCTCGTCAGGCACCGCCAGGACGAGGTCCCGTTCGTGCCGGACCAGCGCGAAGCCGCCACGGATCAGCAGCTCGCGGCCGGCCGGGTCGTTCTCGGCAGACCGGATACCGAGGACGGCCTGTGCCGACCCCCGGTCGTCCCGCACCTGCTTCGCCTGGTCGATGAGCCAGTGGTGCAGCTCTGTGCGGACGTCGTCCGCGACGTCGGGATGAAACACGTTGGTCAGGCGGATGCGGAGCATGTCGTCCGCTGTTCCCATGTCGGCGACCTCGCCGTACGCGGCGACGCTGCCGGTGTCGTCGCGGCCGACCCGGGTGCGTCCGGCGCTGCCCGGCCCGAGAGTGTCCAGTCGGTTCCGGACGTCCTCAGCGCGCTGCTCCATGCCGACCGGGGCGACCGCCTCGGCGCGCTGGAAGAGTGCTGCCAGCTCTGCTGCCTCGGCTGGTGTGGCGCGACTCCAACTCGCGATCCTCATCAATGGCCATCCTATGGACCTGGCTCGATGAAGGTCAATCGCGGGCCGGATCGCCGAAGGGCGTCGACCTAACCTCCTAGGATGCTCTACGGATTGTGCCTCAAGCGACAGTGTCGCCACTGCGGCAGTTAGGCGAAGTCGCCAACAGCCTCAGCTGCTCGAACCGCCCGCGGCGACGCTTCTGGCAAGCGGAGCGTGACGCTACGGAGGTGGCCGCACACGCCCTGGAACGCTGCGCTCCGCCGACGCGGGTGGCTGAAAATTCCCGTCGAAATCCGGTAACCAAAGCGGCTTGCCAACCCGTCAGGTCAATGACGGATCGCCACTGCGGGCGGTCGGCCGAGGAGGAACAAGAACATGGGCGACGTGCGTGGGCGTTTCAGGGACGACCTGGCCCGACACCCCGCCCCGCCATTGGGTGACCTGGTCCAGCAGGCGGTGGTGCAGGGCCGCCGACTGCGCCGCCAGCGTCGCCTGGCGCAGTTCGGCGCCGGCGGATCGGCGTTGGCGATGCTGCTCGTGATCGGCCTGGCCGCCGGTCCGCTCGGCATCGGAGCGGATGACACCGGCCAGCCCGGCGGGCCGAACCTGGTTTTGCCGGGCGGGTCGGTCGACACCGGCTCGCCGTCCCCGGCCGATTCCCCGACTGGCGCCCCGCGCGGGTTCGAGCCGGGCACCGACGAGAACCCCGCTCCGCCAGTGGGGCCGACTCCCTCCACCACTGTGATCGACACTGTGAGGATCGGGGCGGGGCCGGACGGTGAGCTGGCGACCACCACACCGCAGGGCGCCCTGGAACTGCTGATGCGGCTGCTGCCCCCGGGCAAGACCAGCGGTTACGCGAATCTGGAGAGCAGTGGGGCGGGCCCCGGCATGCCGTTCGTCCAGCTCTACCTCGACCGCGGCGACGGACCGGGCATGCTGCGGCTCTCCATCTACCGAGACCGCCTCGGCGACGACCCTCGCCCGGGGACGGTGGAGCTGACCGAGGTACCCGGCAACTGCGTGCAGAGCCAGATCATCACCGTGCATCACGACGCCGGCCTCCAGGTCGACCTCATGATCGCTACCTGTCTGGTCTGGGACCCCAAGGGAACCGTTGCGGCACCGGCCGTCCTCTCCGTGGAGGAGGCGACCGAGATCGCCGCCAACCCGACCTGGGGGACGCGACTGCCGGCCGAGTACGTCATCAACGGTGCCAAGAGGTTCCCCAAGTTGGCCCGGTCGAATGGCTGACGAAGACTTCGTGGAGTTCGCGCAGGCGGCCGCCGGCCGGCTGCGCGACGCCGCCTTCCTGATGTGCCGCGACTGGCATCTCGCCCAGGACCTCACCCAGACGACGCTGGCCAAGGTGTACGCCAACTGGAGGCGGGTCCGCCGGGCCGACGATCCCCACGCGTACGCCCGCAAGATACTGCTGCGCTGCATGCTCGACCAGCAGCGGCGTCGTTCCAGCCGCGAGTTGGCGATGTCGACGCCGCCGGAGCGGGGCGAGGAACATCCGGCTGAGCTGCGCATGACGTTGCTGGACGCGGTCGCCACCCTGCCGTTGCGGGACCGGGCGATCATCGTCCTGCGTTACTGGGACGACCTGAGCGTGGAGGCGACCGCCGAGGTTGTGGGCGTCTCCATCGCCGTCGTCAAGAGCCAGAGCATGCGCTCCCTCAACCGGCTGCGCGAGCTGCTCGGCGAGACCCGTTCCGAGCTGTTCGCCGAGGAACGCCATTGACGGGTCCCGTCTGCGGGCGGGGTGTGGCGGATCCCAATGGGGTCGGACCGTCGGCCGGCGAACCGCCGCCTCGGTGCTGCGGCGGCGACGAAGGTGCCGCCACGCCTCGTCGGCCGAAGCGCCACGTGTGGTGGCAGGTATCTGCGTTTGGGGAGGTTTTCGGTGTCCGTATCGAGCAGCAGGACGAGCCGAGGCCGGATTCGCGGCAGAGGCCGAGGTTCGGTCGCGGTCCTGTCGGCGTTGTTGGTGATGGCCGCAGGGTGCCATCGGGGGGAGGCCGGTGTCGGCTCCGACGAGCTGCACACAGTGAACGCGGACCGGGGCGACCCGGGTCTGCTGCTGGGAGCGGGCGATCTGGGAGCGGACTGGTACGAGGACGACGCGCGACCCGGTCTGGCGGCCTGGCCGTGGGAGCAGGACAGCTGCCCCAACTACCGGAGCAGCGACTACCTGGCCAAGTCGCATCGGCGCGCTGCCGTGGAGCGCTACTACCGGCTGTCTGACGGCTCGTCGCGGGCCCACCACGTCGTGGAGACGTACGAACCTGGATGGGCCGAGCGGAACGTCGATGACGTCCGTCGGGTCCTCCTGCGGTGTGCGAGCTACGCGGTCCTCGGGTCGCATGTCTCGTTCGACGTCGTGGATCCGCATTATCTGGAGGGCGCCGGGATGCTCATTCGAGGTCGTATCGCGCGTGCGGACACCCCGAGCACCGTCACGTACTTCGTGATGGTGAGACGAGGCGAGACGGTCTCGACGGTCCGCCTGCCCGATCCGGGCAGCCAGGCCGTGGTGGACTCGATCGCGACGAGGGTGGTGGCCCGCCTTGGCTGAGCGGACAGGGCGGCAGCTGTCGCGACGCTGGGTCCTCTCCGCGGCCACCGTGTCGCTGGCCGGCGTTGCGACGGCGGCCTTCGGTGCCACGCGCGGCCGCGACGGCGACGGAGCCGGACCATCGCACGGTTCCTCCCCGGCCAGCCCGATCCCCACGACGCCGGCCATCGACTGGATCGGCCAGGCGAGAACGCGCATCAAGGCCTACGTGGAGCGGTACGACGGCCACCTGGCGGTCGCGGTACTGGATCGGCTGGGAACGGCTTCGGTGACGGTCGGCGCCAAACGGTTCGAGACCGCCAGCATCGTCAAGGTCAACATTCTCGCGGCTCTCCTGCTGCGCCAGAACCCGCCGGGCAAGGCCCTGAGTTCTGGCACCCGGCGGTTGGCCGAGGCCATGATCGTGTCCAGTGACAACGATGCGGCGGTGGCCCTGTGGCAGCGGATCGAGGGCTCGCGCGGCCTCAACGCCGCGAACCGCGAGCTCGGCCTGCGTGAGACGAAGCCCAACTCGCACTGGGGACTCACCACGACCACGGTCGCCGACCAGCTTCGTCTGCTGACCGCGCTGACGTCGCCGACGGGACCGCTGACCCCGCAGGACCGTACCTTCGTCATGGGTCTCATGAAGAAGGTGATCCCCGAGCAGCGGTGGGGAGTCACCGCCGCGCGGGAGCCGGGCGGTCGTTCCGAGTACGTCAAGAACGGCTGGGACACCGCTGATGTCGACGGGGGCCGCTGGCTGGTCAACAGCATCGGGCGGATCGTCGAGGCCGATCATGACTGGCTGATCGCTGTGCTCTCCGACCATCACGTGAGCCAGAAGGAGGGCATCCGCGTCGTCGAGAAGGCTGCCACGTACGTGCTCAAGGAGCTACGCGCCGCCACTGCGCACGACGGGCTGCCGCAGGGGTAGGTCCAGTGCTGTGACGCATGGCGGTGACGCGCGGGCGAAGCGACAAGAGATTGCCCCGCGCTGTACCGCATTTCCCGTAGCGCGCGGACGTGAGGGTCTCCGATTCGGCGCCCCCATTCGTCGAGCACCTGCCAGAGTGGTTCATGCCCTTGAGTACGTACCACCTCAGAGCCTCGGTCGCCGTGTCCGACATTCAGAGGGCCGTGGCCTTCTACGAAGGGGCGCTCGGTCTGCGGGCGTTGCGGTCCGGTCCCAGCGCCACCATCGCCGACGGCAGCCGCGTCTATGGCTCCGGTGGCGGGCCGGCGCTGAACGTGTACCAGTCGGTCACCGCCGGGAAGACCTCGGCGACGCTGGCGACGTGGTACGTCGAGGATCTCGACCAGATCGTCGACGAGCTCACCTCGTCCGGCGTCGAGTTCGTTCGCTACGAGCAGTTCGAGCACGACGACAAGGGGATCACGGCGCGGGCCGGAGGTGGACGTATCGCGTGGTTCCAGGACCCGGACGGCAACACCTTCGCTCTCGAAGCCGACGTGTGACCTCCAAACGGAAGGACCAATCCGGCTCAGGGCGTCAACGCCCTGAGCCGGATCAGCATCGCAGTTGTTGGAACTGTCGATCAGGTGACGTTGATGTCGCTGCACCACATGTAGGTCTGGTCCAGGTGCGACGCCCGCCAGAGCACGAACAGGATGTGGTTCCCGCTGCGTGACGGGAGCGAGACGTTGAACGAGATGTTCTGCGCCGGCGCGTAGCGCCCGGTCGTCGTGATCAGGTCGAGGTTGCCCCATCCGAGCTTCTGGGTGGACGGGTTGAACCCCTGCTTGGTGACGTAGACCTGGAAGTAGTCAGCGCCGTGGCTGGCCTGGTCGTACAGCTGGACCGTGAGGTTGCGGCTGACGGTGGTCGTCTTCCACGCGCCTGGCTGGTTCACGCTGTCGTTCCGGGACAGGGCGTTGCTGCACAGCTGCCCGTCCGGGGTGCGAGCCTGGTACTGGCCGCCGAGGCCGTCCCGCAACTGGCTCATCCAGTTCCACATGGTGTCGGGGTTGGCCTGGAACGCCTGCCAACACATGGGGTCCTGCTGCTGCATGGCGGGGTTCATGTGCTGGTTGCCCCACGCCTTCCAGCACTGGTAGGCGCGGCTCATCGGGTTGATGATCGTGCCGTGGGCCTGGGCTGCCCCGGTGAAGGGCAGCATGCCGGCCACGATGGCGAACACCATGACGAATGCTCGCAGGGACCGACGGACTGGTGACCGGGATCGTCCGCCGGATCGATCGGACTTGAGTGAACGCACTGTTCATCCTCCGCTCTTCGGGACTGCAACTCAGAATGGGAACGCTCCCAAGCCAACTGTTGCATCTATCGACTTAGATATCAATGTTTATCTATCTATGGTCGGATGT
Source organism: Micromonospora sp. NPDC049089 (assembly GCF_040648775.1). Lineage (NCBI taxonomy): Bacteria > Bacillati > Actinomycetota > Actinomycetes > Micromonosporales > Micromonosporaceae > Micromonospora > Micromonospora sp. NPDC049089. The sequence goes on along the minus strand of NZ_JBEZEH010000213.1, from coordinate 1,940 downwards.
GGATCGAGCTGACCGGGGTGTCCGCAGCCGCCCGGTTCGGATCCGGGTGCGGGATACGTCCACGGCACCGGCCGCCCCAGCCTGGTTACAGGCCGGCTGCGGCGTCGTACCGACGCCGAAGGTCGGCCATCTCCGACTCGGTCAGCGCTTCCCTGGTCGCCGGTTCGGCGTACTTGGGCGGGAACATCTGCCGCAGTCGGTCGATGAACCTGACGTCGGCGGTCGCCTCGACCACCTGGATGCCCGGAGGTGTGGTGGACACGTCCATGATCACCGGGCCGGCCAGTTTGACCGCCACGTCCCAGGGGCGCTGCTTCTCGGCGACCCCGCAGAGGTGGAAGCCGTAGACGGTCTGCACGTCGGCGAGCGCGGTGGCCTCGGTCGGCTCGTAACCGTAGACGCGGACCCCGCAGATCACTGCCGCCTTCTCCGCGGTCGCCGCCTGCTGGGCCCCGTGGCCGGCGTGGTTGTGCTGCCCCGGGTCCGCCTTCTCGAGCGTGGTGCGCATCCGGGCGATGATCTGCGACTGCAGATCCGCCGGCTTCGCCTCCGGGTCGGCCCGGTTGACCAGTACGACAGCGCCAGCCGACACCACCAGCAGAATCACCGCCACCCACACGAAGCGGTTTCGGTACCAACCCGCGAAGTTCTCTCGGGACATCATTGTTGCTTCTCACCTCGTCGCCGGTTCTGGTGCTGGCAGGCCGAATCGGACGCCCCCGGCGGGTCAGGCGTCGAGCGCGTCAGCCGTGGGGGACACGTGCCAGGGGTTACCTACGGCGGGCGAGGATGATTGCCCGGCAAAGCGCCCGTCGTCGTAGAGGTGGCCCGGCGATCCGCCAGGCGAGCGTCCGCCGAGGCGGCGCGCTGCCGGCGCTGCGATGCTCCCGTGCTGGCCGTTCCCAGCGCGGTTGCCCCCGCGCTGCGGCGATATGAGCCATTCCAACACGTCTGGATCGGCTTCGCAACATCGACGAGCGTCAGCGAGGGCTCGGCCGGCCACCAGCACCCTCCTCGCGCGGGTGCTCATCGCCGCACCGCCGCCGGGTCCCCCGGAACGGAACTGCGGCGGGCGCAATCGGGATTGGATATGGTCGGTTTAACCCGATTTACTGCATACTGCTAACAAGGGGAAACATGAGTCGCTTGCCGTACGTGAACCCCGCCGACGCCCCGGCGCCGGTCCGCGAGACGCTGCAGGCCGCGCTTCCTCTGGGCTTCTTCCGCGTCATGGCCCACGCCGAGACGGCGTTTCCAGACTGGATGCGCTGGGGCGGCACGCTGCTCAAGGACCTGGCCCTCGACCCACTGCTCCGCGAAATCGCGATCCTGCGAGTCGCTCAGTTGAGCAACGTGACATACGAGTGGGTTCAGCACGAGCCCATCGCCCGCTCCGTCGGCGCCACGGACGAGATGATCCACGCGCTCGGGCGCGACGAGATCGGGGACGACTGTTTCACGTCAGAGCAACGGATCGTCCTGCGCTTCACGACCGACGTCGTCCGTGACGTCCGCCCGCCCGACGACACCACCACCGCGCTGACCGGGCTGCTCTCCCCGCGCGAGGTGGTCGAGCTCCTGATGGTGATCGGGCAGTACATGATGATCGCCCGGGTCGCCGCGGTGACGGACCTCGACGTCGACAAGCCGATGGGCGCCGCCGTCTACGGCGGGCGGGCCTGACTAATGTCATGAGTGCCTGTGCGCACCGCATCGAACGTCGTGACTAAGCGCACTGGAGCCCACCACGTCCCGTCGATGAGACTCGATTCGACGCCGGAACAACAGCCGGCCGAGTTCGAGGGGCGGCGAGACGGTGGACGAACGCTACGACAGCTACTGCGCCGCGGATCGGTTGTTCTACGACTCGCTCGGCAGCGCCGTCGCCCAGCCCGTCTTCCCGGCCGCCGAACGAGCGCTTCCGACCGGCTGGCGTCGTG
>NZ_JBEZEH010000212.1:0-12440 GCF_040648775.1 Micromonospora sp. NPDC049089 | reverse complement strand
ATCAGCGCGGTCAACTCCGGGGCGTACGACAGGTACATCGGCTCGGTGCCGACGTGCGCGTCCGTCGAGGAGGTGCACCCGAACCGGCAGCGGGCAACCACCGGCCGCCGTCGACACCACGCCGGTGGCGAGCGTCGGTGGCCTGGTCGAGCCGTTCCATGGCGCCCGGCAGGCAGGGGTGTCCACCGAACCGCAGGCGCACGCGTCGTTCGTGGCGCTCACAGTGCGGGCCGGGACCGACCGGGCCGCGCTGGGCCGGATGTTGCGGTTGCTCACCGACGACGCTGCCCGGCTCACCCAGGGCCGACCCGCGTTGGCCGACACCGAGGCCGAACTCGGGCTGCTGCCGGCACGGTTGACAGTGACCTTCGGCTTCGGGCCGGGCCTCTACCGGGCGGCCGGCGTCGACGACCGCCGGCCGGCATCGGTCACCGAACTGCCGTCGTTCCGCATCGACCGACTCCAGCCGGCCTGGTCCGGCGGTGACCTGCTGCTGCAGATCTGCGCGGACGACGCGATCTCCGTCGCCCACGCCCAGCGGGTCCTGGTCAAGGACAGCCGCCCGTTCGCGACAGTGCGGTGGGTCCAGCAGGGCTTCCGGCGCAGCCCCGGTGTCGAGCCGGGCGGCCACACCCAACGCAACCTGTTCGGTCAGCTCGACGGCACCGCCAACCCCAGACCCGGCGCGCCCATGGACACCGCGCTCTGGGTCGCGGAGGGTCCGGCGTGGCTGCGCGACAGCACCACACTGGTGCTCCGGCGGATCAGCATGAACATGGAGACCTGGGACCTGCTCGGCCGGACCGACCGCGAACTCGCCGTCGGGCGGCGGCTCGACACCGGCGCACCGCTCACCGGGACCGCCGAACACGACGAACCCGACTTCGCCGCCACCGACGCCGACGGCCTCACCGTCATCCCCGACTTCTCGCACATGACCCGCGCCCGCGTCACCGACGACCGGTTGAGGATTCTGCGCCGGCCCTACAACTACGACGGGGCGCCGACGGCGGAGGGCCACGCGGACAGCGGCTTGATCTTCGCCTCGTACCAGGCCGACATCGAAAGGCAGTTCCTGCCCATCCAGCGCCGGCTGGCCGACCGGGACCTGCTCAACGAGTGGACCACGCCGATCGGCTCCGCTGTCTTCGCCATCCCGCCCGGATGTCGTCCCGGCGGTTGGATCGGCGAGCAGGTGCTCGGATGAGCGTGCCGCCGTCCCGTCCCGCGGCCGTCCGACTCGGCGCGGCGGTGCTCGCCGTCCTCGTGGCGGTGCTCATCCCGGCCAGCCCGGCCTGGGCGCACAACTCGCTCCGAACGGCCACGCCCGCTCGGGACGCGACACTGCCGAGCGCACCGACCGAGGTCACGCTCGAATTCATGCAGCGACTCGACCCCGCGTTCACCACGATCGTGCTCACCGACGCCGCCAAGCGGAAGCTTCCCACCGGCGAACCAGTGGTCACCGGTGCGAAGAGCACGATCCAGGTGACCGACCCCCTGCCGAACGGGACATACACGGTCGCCTACCGGGTCGTCTCCGTCGACGGGCACCCGGTTCAGGGGTCGTACCCGTTCACGGTGGCCGATCCCTCGTCCAGCGCCGCGCCAGTTGTCGCCGTCAGCGCGTCAGCGCCCGCCCCGCCCGCCGCCGCGGCAGCGTCCAGCGGCGGCCCGAGTGCCGGTGTCCTCACCACGGCTGCCGCGCTGGCCCTCCTCGTCCTGGTGGCGGCTGGGCTGCTGTGGCGACGGGCAGCCCGACGCTGATCCGACCCGCCCCCGTGCGGTCGGCTCGCCTCATCACCTCATCAGCAAGGTCGACACATGTCCCACACAGAACCACGGCAGTTCGTCGGCGACGATCCGAGCGGTGTCCGCACCGCCGCCACCGCCTCGCTGACCCCGACCGGTCCAGCCCCGTCCGCCGCCCGAGCCAAGGGTTCCACGGGGTCCGGCTGGTTGGTAACCGTCGTCGCCGTCGCCTCGGGGGCCATCCTGTTGGTGCTCGGACTCCGGGTCGGGGGTGCGTTCACGGCCGCGATTCCGGGTCTCCCCGACGCGGGGCCGATCACCACCCGGGCGCTACCCGTTCTCCGGCTGCTGTCCGACGGTCTGGCCACCGTCACCGTCGGCATGCTGGTGACCTCCGCGTTCCTGCTGCCGGGCGACGGACCCAGCGTCTCGCCGCACGGCTACCTGCTGCTGCGGCGGGCCGGTGTCGCCTCGCTCGGTTGGTCGGTGACGGCGCTGTCTCTGCTGGCGCTGACCGCCTCGGACCTGCTCGGCCAACCACTGACGACGCTAGGGCCCGCTACCGTCGTCAGTTTCGCCACCACCATCTCGCAGGGCCAATCGCTCATGCTGCAGGCCGGACTGGCCCTGGCAGTGGCACTGCTGGCCCGAATCGGGGTATCCCGTGGCCTCGCCGCGACCGTCGCGGTCCTGGCCCTGGTGGCGGTGCTTCCCCCGGCCTTCACCGGGCACTCCGCCGGGGCCGGCAACCACCAGATCGCCGTCAGCAGCCTGGCCCTGCACATCCTCGCCGCCGCGGTGTGGGTCGGCGCCCTCATCGCCCTGCTGGTGGTACGGCGCAGTCGGCTGCTGGCCGACGCCGCCGCTCGGTACAGTCGCCTCGCCCTGGGCTGCTTCGTCGCCGTGTCGGTCAGCGGGGCGGCCAACGCCGCGGTTCGCCTCGGCTCGGTCGACCAGCTCTGGCACTCCCGCTACGGCTGGTTGGTGCTCGGCAAGCTCGTCGCCCTGCTGATCCTCGGCGCGCTCGGCGCGATACACCGCTCCCGCACCCTGCCGGCGTTGCGTGCCGGACGGCGATGGGCGTTCGGCCGGCTGGCCGCCGGTGAGCTGATCGTGTTCGCCGCCACCGTGGGGCTGGCGGTGGCGCTCTCCCGCAGCCCCACCCCGGTCGCCGAGGCGGGCACCGACGCCGACCCGATCACCGAGCTGCTCGGCTTCCCGATGCCCGCCGCACCCACTGCGGGAAACCTGCTCGGGCAGCCGCTGCCGGACATGTTCTTCCTGACCCTCTGCGCTCTCGGCATCGCCGGGTACCTGGCCGGAGTACGCCGGATGCACATCGCCGGGCACCACTGGCCGGTCGGCCGGACGGCGAGTTGGCTGGGTGGTTTGCTCCTGTTGGCGGCGGCCACCAACCTCGGTGTCGCCCGCTACGCGTACGTGCTCTTCAGCGCGCACATGGCCCAGCACATGGTGTTGTCGATGCTGGTGCCGATCCTGCTGGTCGGCGGCGCACCGGTCACCCTCGCCGTCCGCACCCTGCGTCGACCGGCCGACCCGGGGGTACGCGGTGCCCGGGAGTGGTTGCTGATCGCGGTGCACAGCCGGCCCACGAGGCTGCTCACCCATCCGCTCGTCGCGCTGGGCGTCTACACCGCCAGCCTGTTCGGCCTGTACTTCAGCGACCTGCTCGGCGTGCTGATGCGCTCCCACCTCGGTCACCTCGCGATGCTCACCCACTTCGTGGTCGCGGGCTACCTGTTGTTCTGGGTGCTCATCGGGGTCGACCCGGGCCGTCGACGCCTCCCCCATCCCGTGCTGGTGGTCATCCACCTGGCGTCGATGATGGCGCACGGCTTCTTCGGCCTGGTCCTCATGCAGACGACCACCGTCATCGCCCCCGACTGGTACCTCGCTGTGCACCCCACCTGGGCGTCGTCGCTGCTCGCCGATCAGCGGCTCGGCGCCGGCATCGCCTGGGCGTTCGGCGAGCTGCCCGCCGTCGTCGTCATGATCGTCCTCATTCGTCAGTGGATTCGCGCCGACCAGCGTGAACAGGGCCGCCTCGACCGGGCCGCCGACCGGGCCGACGCCACGGGCGCGGAGGACGACCTCGCCCGCTACAACGCGTTTCTCGCCGCGGCCGGACGTCCTGACATCGATTCGCGCCACACGGCCCGGCCGGACCAGCCCTGACATCGAGGACCGATCTTCGGGAACCGCCGGCGTCCTCTCCCCGACTACCAGTCAGGGCCGATGCGACACCTCACCGGGCGACCAGACCAGTACGGGAAACACCTTCGCGCTTCCCGACTCTTCCGATCGGATCACCATGTCTCTGACTGAATTGTCCGGCACCCCGCAGCCGGAGCCCGCCACGACCGCCGAGAAACCGGCCCGAGCCGCCCGGCGCACGTCGCCGTTCGGCGCGCTGCTGCTGCGGCTGCATTTCTACGCCGGCATCCTCGTCGCCCCGTTCCTGGTGGTCGCCGCACTGACCGGCCTGGCCTACACCGTCACCCCGCAACTCGACACGATCCTGTACGGCGACCAGCTGAAGGTAGCCCAGGTGGGTGACCGGCAACTGCCGCTGGCCGAGCAGATCGGGGCCGCGCGCAACGCGCACCCGGACGGCAGCATCACCACAGTGCAACCCGGCGCCGGCGACCAGACCACCACTGTGGTGTTCTCCCTGCCCCAGCTCGGCGAGAACCAGCACACCGTCTACATCAACCCGTACACCGGCGAGTCCCAGGGGCAGCTCACCACCTGGTTCGGGTCCACGCCGATCACCACCTGGCTGGACGACCTGCATCGCCACCTGCACCTGGGAACGGTGGGCGAGCACTACTCCGAGCTGGCCGCGAGTTGGCTGTGGGTGATGGCGCTCGGTGGGGTCGTCCTCTGGTGGCGGCGACGTAACGCCGCCCGAGCCGCCGCCCGGCACCTGTTAGTGCCGGACCTGTCCACGGGTAGGGGTGTCCGCCGCACCCGAGGGTGGCACGCCACCACCGGCATCTGGCTCACCGTCGGTCTCCTCTTCCTCTCCGTCACCGGCCTGACCTGGTCCCGATATGCCGGCGCGAACTTCGCCGCCGGTCTCGACGCGCTCAGTGCCCGCACTCCGGAGATCTCCACCAGTCTCACCGCCGGCCCCACCGCCCCTGCCGAGACCGGCGGCGGTCACGAGCACGGTGCCGCCGGGGCGGGCGGGGTCGTCGAGTCGGCGGCCTTCGATCGGGTCCTGGCTGTCGCTCGCGGCGCGGGCCTCTCTGGTCCGGTTGAGATCAGTCCCGCGCCGGAGCCGGGCTCCGCCTGGACCGTCACGCAGGTCGACAACACCTGGCCGGTCAAGAAGGACCGCATCGCCGTCGACCCGGCCACCGACACGGTCACCGCCCGCAGCGACTTCGCCGACTGGCCCCTGCTGGCCAAACTGAGCGGCCTCGGCATCCAGGCCCACATGGGGATCCTCTTCGGTTTGGTCAACCAGATCCTGCTCGCCGCGCTCGCCCTCGGCCTGCTCTGCGTCATCTTCTGGGGCTACCGCATGTGGTGGCAGCGCCGGCCCACCCGCGCCGACCGCCGTGCGATGGCGGGCACCCCGCCGGCGCGTGGCGGCGTACGCGGCCTGCCGCTCTGGGCGCTGCTGATCGGCGTACCGGTGACGGTGGCGATCGGCTGGACGCTGCCCCTGTTCGGGCTCACCCTGCTCGCCTTCCTCCTCGTCGACGTGGTGGTGGCTGCGGTGTCCCGACGCCGACGACCTGCCGCGGCTCCCACCTCCCCGGCACCCGCGGGGAGCTGATTCACCGTCCGGCCGTCCGTCCTCGGACCGACGGCCGGACGGTTCGCTCAGATCACTACCTGTTTGGTGGTCGGCAGGCTGTCCACCATCGACTTCTGCACGTTGATCGTGTCCGCGATGATCTCGTGGGGCGTGTTCGCCATCCACTGCATCACCGAGATGTCCTCGAATCGGGGATGGCGGAACATCTCCAGGAACACCAGTGGCTCGTCGCCGGTGTTCTCGATGTAGTGGCCGTACGCGAAGGGGACGTAACCCACGTCGCCGGCCTGGAAGTCGAACGTCCGGGCGGCGGCCTGCGAGGCGAAGACGCCCATCCGCCCGGTGCCGGAGATGTAGTACTGCCACTCGTCGGTGGTGGGATGCCAGTGCAACTCGCGCATCCCACCCGGCTCGACCTCCACCAGGGCCGCGGCGGTGGTCACGGAGGCGGCGAAGTTCGTCGAGTCGGTGATCCGGACCGTACCCCCACGGAACCGTTGCGGGGTCTGCGCGAGCATCCGGTGCTTGAAGCTGCGGGGGATGTCACCGGTCGGGCTGACCACCCGGTCCTGTTGCAGGGGCGGTGGGACATCACCCTGGAAGATGTACTTCTCCCGCTCGGGCAGGTTCTCCATCTGTTCCAGCGTCCAGCCGAAGTTCTTCGCCAAAACGTGCCGAGGAGTGTGTGCGAAGAAGTCGCTGAGCAGGAACGTGTTGTTCTCCGAGAACGCCCCGTCGTTGAAGACCAGCAGGAACTGTGCGCCGTCCTCCAGCGCCTGGATGTTGTGCGGCACGCCCTGCGGAAAGAACCACAGATCGCCGGCCTTCACGTCCTCGATGAAGTTGCGTCCCTCGTGGTCGACGGCGCTGATCCGGCAACTGCCGCTGAGCATGTACGCCCACTCCGACTGCTGGTGCCAGTGGATCTCCCGGTATCCGCCCGGCTCCAAGCCGAACTGGACACCAGCCAACTGCGTGGCGATCGGAAGGTCGCGACTGGTGACCTCCCGGGTCCAGCCGCCCTTCTCCACCCGGGTGTGCGCCTGCGAGAAGGAGAACTTGAGGTTGGGCACCAACCGGCTGTCGGTCGTCGGCGGCACCACCAGATCAGGATTCTGCCGCTCAAGCTCGACGTTGCGGCCGGCAAGGGGCGCGGCACCCTGATCGCCGCGCCGCGGCTGGGGATCGCTGTTCGCCATGATCGCTGCCTCCTCAGTCGGGTTGGATCGGATTGGGTGCGGGAAGGGATCCGCCCCGCAGCCGTAGCCGGGACGAGGCCCCCAGCAGGGCACGCAGTCCGGGCCAGCCGTACTGGACCGTGATCGCGACCGGAATCGCCGCGGCGGTCGCCATCAGCACCAGACGGGTCCACGCCGGAGCGTGACCACCCGCCCCGGTGCCGGCGTAGAGGACGAACATCAGCAGTACGACCCGCAGCCGATGCAGACCGGGAAGTTCGATGAGCTGGGCCATGACTCGATGATTGGCGCCGAACGCTGCCGGTCGCATCACGTGATCGCGCCATTGCCGCCGGTCAGATCCCGGACGGCGCAGGCCATTCCACCCAATCGAGCCGGTTCGTCGATCTGGTCGCCCCTGCCTGACGCCATGGATAGGCTCGGTCGCAGGACGGCCCTTCGACGCGCCTGGTAACAACCGGGGAGAACGCCATTGTCCGAATCACCCTTCAACGGCGGGACGCTTCCGGCCGACGACATCGCCGCCGACGCCGACCAACGACGGCACCGGCTCTTCGCCACGGCGGACCAGCTCCGGCTGGCCGGGCGCGGGATGGAGGCGCTGCACGTCCTGGCGGCCGAGATCGCCACGAGTCGCAGCGGCGAGCGCCACCGCGCCCTCCTGCTCGGGCGCCTGGCGCAGATCGTTGCACTGGAGCAGCCGACCATCGCCCTCGCCGGTCTGCGGGAGGCGCTGCACCTCCGCCTGGACGCCCGGAGCCGCAGCACCGTGCTCGCCCTGGTCGCCACGATCGCGGCCCGCACGGGACATCCGGACACCGATGCCCTGCTGCGCGACGCGGGTACCGCGCACGCCGCGTCGGGTGATCAGGCGTCCGCTCGCCATCTCGCCATCGGCCGGGCCGCCCGCTCACTCGCGCACGGCGACCTGCCGGGCGCCCAGGCCGTGCTGGCGGCCCTCGACCCGGACTCCTGGGCGGCACGCGCCGACGCCCCGTCCATCAGGGCGGAACGCGTCCTCGTACAGCTCGGTCTGGGCCGGCACCAGGACGCGCGGGCCGCGACCCACCAGCCGCCCGAGGCGACCGACGTCTCACTCACCGGGCTGACCGCGCTGGACTGCCTGCGCATGGTGGCCGTGGGAGAGCTACCCGAGGCGGCCGCGCTGGCCGTCACGACGCTCAGCTCCGGTTCGGCGAACCTCAGCAGGGAGGTGCGTGCCCTGTTGGTCGCGGTGATCGGCGAGGTCCGCTACCGCCGCGGCGAACACGACGACGCCCGCGCCATCCTCCGCGCCTGCCTGGCCGAGGACCGGTGGCCCAACCGTACTATGTGGACACTAGCGTTCTGTGTGGCGATGCGCGATGCCACCCTCAGCACTCCGGCGGGCCTGCTCACCAGGGTCGTCACCGACCTGCACCGGTCGGTCCGGCCGCTCCTGCCCGTGCCGCACTTCGGCCCCCGACTGGTACGCGCGGCGATGGCCGCCGGCGACACCCAGGCCGCCGGTCGGGTCACCGAACTGGTGGAGCTGGTGTCCACCCGTACTCCGGTGCCGCTGTGGCGAGCACTGGCCGACCAGAGCCGAGGGTTGCGCGACGGTGACGCTGGCGCACTCCGGTCGGCGGTCGACCAACTGCGCACCACCGCCGCCCGGCCGGCGCTGGCCGACGCGTTGCTGGACCTCGCGAACTGCCCTCGGACGCGGTCCGGAGAAGCGCGCGATGCCGCGCACGAGGCGGCTGCCCTGTACGCCCGGATCGGTGCCCCAGGCGACCAGGCGATCGCGGACCAGCGCTGCGCCGACCTCGCCGCCACCCCGCGCCACCGGCCCTCGATGGACGAGCTGCCGAGCCGGGGCATCGACGCGCTCACCCCCGCTGAGGAGCGGGTCGCCGAGATGCTCGCCACCGGTGCCACGAAGAAGGAGGCGGCCAGGAGCCTCTTCGTCTCCTTCCACACCGTGGACACCCAACTCCGCTCCATATACCACAAGCTGGGCATTCACAATCGGATGCAGTTGGCGCGGGCCTGGGAACGCGCCGGACGATAATCAGCCGATGAGCCGGCTCCCCCGCCGTCACTTCTCGCTGTCGAGCAGGCCCATCATGGCGGTCGCGTACCGCTGGCCGGAGGCTGCGCCGGCCGGGACGGCCCGCTCGATCTCGTCCACCGTGTCCTGGTCGAGCACCAGGTCGACAGCGGCCAGCGACTCGGTCAGCCGGTCCCGCCGCCGCGCCCCGACCAGCGGCACGATGTCTTCGCCCTGTGCCGCGACCCAGGCGATCGCCACCTGACTGGTGGTCACCCCGAGCCGCTGTGCGACCCGGCCGAGCGCGTCCACCAGGCGGAGGTTGGCGGCCAGGTTCTCGCCCTGGAACCGTGGGCTGTTCGCCCGGAAGTCCGTGCCGGTCAGCTCACGCTCCGCCGACCAGTGGCCGCTGAGCAGACCTCGGGACAGCACCCCGTAGGCGGTCAGCCCGATGCCCAGCTCGCGCAGCGCCGGCAGGATGGTGGCCTCCGGGCCTCGGGAGAGCAGCGAATACTCGATCTGGACGTCGCTGATCGGTGCCACCGCTGCGGCCCGACGGATGCTGTCGGCACCCACCTCGGAGAGCCCGATGTGCCGGATGTAGCCGGCCTGCTGCATCTCCAACAGCGCACCGACGGTCTCCTCGACCGGTACCTGCGGGTTCAGCCGCGACGGCCGGTAGATGTCGATGTGGTCGGTGCCCAACCGTCGCAACGAGTACGCCAGCCGGTCCTTCACCGCCGCCGCCGACACGTCGTACGGTGCCGCCTGGAAGCCGCCGTCGGGTGTCCGGCGTGCGCCGAACTTCACGCTGAGCACCACCTCGTCCCGGCGACGCTCCCGCAGCACCCGGCCGATCAGCATCTCGTTGTGACCCGAACCGTAGAAGTCGGCGGTGTCGATCAGGTTCACGCCGGCATCGATCGCGGCGTGCAGCGTCGCGACGCTCTCCGCCTCGTCGGCCGGCCCGTACAGGTCGGACATGCCCATCGCGCCGAGCCCGATGATCGACACCTCCGGACCGGAGGCACCCAACCGTCGCCGTCGTAGACCCGTCATGTTCCTCGTCTCCTTCGGTCGTCCTCGGTGCCTGGTGGCGTCCAGGGACCGCTGTGTACGCTGTGTCCATATAACCAACAAGTAGACAGCGTGTCCATATAACCGGGAGGACCAGTGGCCGAGCTCACGCCGGATGCCCAGCCGCCAGCACGCCGTGGTCGCGGCCGCCGGCCCACCGATCAGGTACGAACGGAGATCCTCACGGCCGCCGGTGAACTCCTGCTGGCCGAGGGCATGGCCGGCTTCACCATCGAGAAGGTCGCCGCCCTCGCCGGGGCCAGCCGGATGACGATCTACAAGTGGTGGCCCTCCAAGGGCGCGCTCGCCCTGGACGGCTACTTCACTGTCGTCGCGCCCACGCTGGCGTTCCCGGACTCCGGCGACATCGTGGCCGACCTGACCGACCAACTGGTCGCCTTCGTCCACCTGGTGCGGGACACCACCGCCGGACGGGTCATCAGCCAACTCATCGGGCAGGCGCAGACCGACCCGGAACTCGCCGCCGCCTACCGCGAGCGCTACTCCGCCCCCCGCCGGGCCCTCGCCGTCGAGACCCTCACCCGGGCCATGACCCGTGGGCAGCTACGCGCCGACATCGACCCCGAATCGGTTGTCGACCAGCTCTGGGGGGCCTGCTACCACCGGCTTCTCATCGCGGACCTGCCGCTCACCGAGGACTTCGCCCGCACCCTGGTCGACAACCTCATCCGCGGACTGCGCTGACCGGCAACCGGTCAGGCCACATCGCCACGCCAGGGGTCGACCGGGCCCCGCGGGTGGTCGCCACGCAGGGTGATCCGGTGTACGACCCGCCGCGCGCCGCCGTAGTCCCGGTTGGCGTAGTGCGCGGTGCTGCGGTTGTCCCACATCGCCACGTCACCCGGCCGCCAGCGGTGCCGCACCAGATGCTCCGGCTTGGTGAGGTGGGCGTAGAGCAGGTCCAGGATCGCCCGGCTCTCGACCTCGGACACGCCCACGATGTGCGAGGTGAAGCCGGGGTTGACGAAGATGCCTCGACGGCCGGTCTCCGGGTGGACGCGTACGACGGGGTGCTCCACCGGGTCGAGCCGGGTGACCGTCTCCCCCTCCCACACACTGCCCCGGCCACCACGGCGCTGCGCCAGGTAGTAACCGAACTCCCGGTTGCCGTCGTGCACGGCGACCAGTTGGTCCACCAGCCGCCGCACCGGTTCGGCGAGGGAGTCGTACGCGAGTTGGCTGTCCGCCCAGGTCGTGTCACCGCCGCTGGGCGGCAGCGTCACCGCGCGCAGGATCGAACCGAGCGGCGGACGGGCCACGAAGGTCACGTCGGTGTGCCAGACGTCGGCGAAACCGTTGTCCGCACTGTCGAGGGCGTACACCTCGGGGTGTTTCTCGTCGACACCACCGACCACGGGATGCGAGGCGGTCAGCTCGCCGAGCCGGCGACCGAGGCGTACCTGGCCATCGTCGTCGAGGCGTTGGTCGGCGAAGAAGAGGACCTTGCGCTGCACCAGAGTTGCCCGTACCGCGGCAAGTTCCGCGTCCGTGGCGTCGTGCAGGTCCAGGTCCCGCACCTCGGCCCCGAAGTGCGGCCCGAGTGGCTCCAGCGCCAGTTTCACGAGAGTGTCGGTCATGACGGTGTCCTTTCGTTGTCAGGCGGCGGCGGCACGGACGGCGTGGCCGATGGTGGCGCGCAGGGCCGCGTACTCCGGTGAGCCACGCAACTCGTCCGGCTCGACGTCGGTGCGTGGAAGACCGACGTCGAGGTCAAGGGCCACCCGACCGGGCCGCCGGGTCAGGACGATCACCCGGCTGCCGAGGAACACGGCCTCGTCCACGCTGTGCGTGACGAACACACACGTCCGCCCGGATTCCGCGCTGACCTGGCGCAGGTCCTCCTGCAGTCGCTCCCGGGTCAACGCGTCGAGGGCCGCGAACGGCTCGTCGAGCAGCAGCAACGGGTTGTCCACGGCCAGTGCCCGCGCGATGGCCACCCGCTGCTGCTGGCCGCCGGAGAGCTGCCAGGTGCGACGGTGCCCCACGTGCGGCAGGCCGACCCGGTCCAGCAGCGCGGACACCCTGCGGGACCGCTCCGGGCGGGGCACTCCGGCGTAGCGCAGCGCGAGCCCGACATTGCCGCCGACCGTCTTCCAGGGCAGCAGTCGGGGCTGCTGGAAGACCAGACCGGCGTTACGTCCCGGCACCGGTGGTCGGCCGGCCGCGGTCACCGTGCCGACCGTCGGCCGCTCGAAGCCGGCGATCAGCCGCAGCAGTGTCGTCTTGCCGCAGCCCGAGGCGCCCACGATCACCAAAAAGGCGCCCGGCGGTACGCGGAGGTCGACCGGGCCGAGGGCGGTGACGGCGGCCGAACCGCTCCCGTAGGTGTGGGTGACGTCGCGGACCTCGACCGCGGCGTCAGGGCTGGAGGACATTCGGCAGACCCTTGGTGTAGATCGCTGCCTCGAACACCGACCGGTCCGGGATCGCGTCGATCTTCTTCTGTCCCTTGAGGAAGACCGCTGCGTTGTAGAGGTTCTCGGCGAGCGCGCCGACCTTGTCAGGCGAGCCCAGCCACTCCGGGCTGGCCAGGTCGGCGGGCTTGAGGAACACGCCCTGACTCAACTGG
>NZ_JBEZEH010000211.1:0-12539 GCF_040648775.1 Micromonospora sp. NPDC049089 | reverse complement strand
CCACAACCACCTTTGGGTGCGTGTTGTACTGCGGTGGGCTCTCCCGTTGTGGGGGGTCAAGGGGGGGGGGGGGCCGCCCCCGACGGCCCCCCCCCCGCCGCATGGATCCGTTCGGTCAGCTGCTCAGCGCAGTGATCGTGAGGGTGGTGCGGTAGCTGCCCTTCGCGATGCTGTCCGGGATCTTCAGATCCAGGTCAGCGCCGAGCTTGGCGCCGCCACGCGGGTGACCCTGCGCGGCCGCGGCGAGCGCGCTGGAGACCGAGAGGCCCTTGCCCTGGTCGTCGAGCGACGACAGGACCGGGGCACCGGCCTCGGCACCCGCGCCGGCGTCGAGCACGTACGGGTTCCAACCGAGGTAGGAGCCGGAGAACGTCTTGTCGGCGTCCGAGAAGTCGCCGACGTTGGCCGAGATCGACCACGGGGCGAGCGACCGGCGGCTGTCCGACACGAGGATCGGGTTGATCTTGCCGTTGGCCTGGAAGTAGGTGCCGTTGCGCTCCTGCGCGGTACCCAGGTCGACCAGACCGTTGTAGCCGTCGATCGTCCAGCCGAACTCGCCCGGGGCCGGGTTCGGCACGTTGACCTGGATGGCCTGACCGTCACCGTGGAACGGGTGCACCGTCACGTTGTCGACGATCGAGCCGACCGGCTGGCCCTCGGGGGTGTTGACGCAGGAGAGGCCGGCCTCGACCGACGCGTTCGGTGCCGCGCAGGTGCCGCTGCGGACGTTCGCCAGGACCAGCTTGTCGCCGCGCACCTGCACCTTGACGTAGCTGCGGACGTGCTCCTGGTTCTGCACGGAGTTGTACCAGAACTTGGCCGGGTCCAGCGGGTCCGGACCGTTGCCCTTGATGCCGGTGCCGGTGGCGTCCGGCTTCTTGATGTCGTAGTACTTCGAGCCCGAGGCCGAGTTGGCGGTCACGTAGATGACGCCGCCCGGGCCGGGGAAGACATCGGCGGCACCCGGCTTCTCGGCCGGGTTCTCCTTCTGGCCGTTCTTGATGGAGTAGCTGCGCGAGTAGCTGTGGTCGTGACCCTGGAGCACCATGTCGATGCCGAGGTTCGAGAAGGCAGTGGTGAAGTCTTCCCGACGCTGCTTGTTGTCGGTGTCGGTCGAGTGGCTGGCCGGCGAGTAGATGGAGTGGTGGTAGACCAGCACCTTCCACTTGGCCTCGGAGCCGTGCTTGTTCACCACGTCGGTGATGTACGAGACGTGCGCGGCGTCGCCGGCGTTGCTGCCGTCGGTCGGCAGCTTGTAGCTGTTGCTGTTGATGTCGATGAACAGCACGTCCTTGTAGACGAACCAGTAGTCCCCACCGGACTTGGTGCCTGCCGGGTTCCCGTTGTCGTAGTACGGGGCCGTGCGGTCGGTGTTCGGGGTGAAGTGGTGCTGCTCGTAGGACTTGCCGCCGACGTCGTGGTTACCGATGGTGGCGACCACTGGGTACTGACGCAGCTGGTCGGGGGCCATGAACGAGGTCCACTGACCCTCGTCGTTGGCGGACTCGACGTGGTCGCCGCCGGAGACCAGCAGTTCCGCGTTCGGGTTGGCCGCGGTGGCGACCTTCAGGGTGTCCTCCCAGCCGGCCTGGTCCTTGAGCCGGTCGCCGGACGAGCCGATCTGCGGGTCACCGAAGAAGAGGAAGTCGTAGTCGCCCTCGAAGTCCTGCGTCTTGAAGGCGTACGTCGGGGACCAGCTGCCCTCGGCGCCGACCCGGTACGAGTACGCGGTCTTCTCGCGCAGGTTGCTGATCGTGGCGTGCCGGTTGAACCCGGTGGTGGAGGTGTTCGCCGCGCCGACGGCGTCGAAGCTGACCGCGCCGGCCGGGAACTCGCCGTTGACGATCTCGGCGGTCGGGGCGAGCTGGATCTTCTGCGCGGTGTCGGCGGAGGAGTACCAGGTCACGATGCGCTGGGTCTCGTTGGCGCCGACGCCGAGGATCACGCTGCTGATCGTGGTGGACTCGGCCGCGCTCGCGGTGGCCATCAGGCCACTACCGAGGGCCGCGCCCAGACCGAGGAACCCGGCTGCGACCCCGGCGACCAGGCGCCGCCGCACGAGCGCGGAGGCCCGTGTCGAGGTGCTCAATGTCATCGACATTGTTCCCTTTTCAAATAGAGAAATGGATTGTGCCTTCACCCGACGCTGGGGAAGCAATTCCACGCTTTCGCCGCCCGATGAACCGATCATGAACGTGATCTTGCGAAAGACTGCACTTCACGAACTACTTAGCCCTGCTCATGATCCAGAAACGCGCTGCACAAACCAGATCAGCCCCATAATGGACACGCCCGCAGAAACGACTCCGGTCGCCCAGAGGCCGGCTTTCGGCGCACGACGGCGCAGCACGAACAGCAGCGGGAAGACGACAGCGATAATTGTCAACTGAACGACCTCGATGCCGACGTTGAACACCAGCAGCGACCACAACAGGGTCCACGACCACGCCTCGTCGATACCCAGGGCGCCCGCGAAGCCGAGGCCGTGCACGAGGCCGAAGCAGAACACCACGCCGAGGCGGATCCAGCCGGCCCGATCCAGGCTGAAGTGACCGCGCCCGGCCGTCTCCAGGTCAGCCGCGTGCTCACCACGCCGCCAGATCCCCCACAGGTGCCAACCGGCGACGACGGCGATCGACAGCGCGATGATCGGCTCCACGATCACCGCCGGCACCTCGACCAGGCCGAGCGCGGCGAGCATGAACGTCACCGAGTGCGCCAGCGTGAAGCTGGTGGCCGCGAGCACGATCTCCCGAAGCCGCCGGGACCCGGCGATGAGCGCCAGCAGGAACAGGATGTGGTCGATCCCGGTCAGCAGGTGCTCGGCGCCCAGGAGGAAGAACTCGCCGAACCGCTCGTACCAGGTCTGCGCCGTCGAGAAGGACGGGTTGGCGGCATCGAGCGCGGCACTGCCCGAGCGGCCGTCGATCTCGTACGTGACGATCGTCTTCGTGCCTTTGACGTAGCCCTCACCATCCGGGAAGAGGCCGCTGCGCACCACGTGCTCGTCGACCCGCTCCGGGCAGGTCCAGTCGAGCAGCAGGTCGGCGTACGGCACGCCCTCGCGCTCGCCGATCGTCGCGTCACCCACCTGGGCAGGCCGGCAGTCCGCACCCCGGGACGTCACAGCGAACCGGTCGGACACGTACCGGAGAACCGCCGGCGCGTGACCCTTCAGCGCGGCGGCCTGGGCAGCGGTGTCGCCCGCCTCGAACGCGGCGGTTCCCGCCTGGAAGAGCGGGTCGTCGTCGCCGGCATCCGCAGCGGACACGACGAGGAGGTCGTATTCGAGCTCCACACCGGTCCGAATGTGACCCTCATCTCCCGCTGCAATTTTCGCGTACACAGTCGACGAGAAGCCGTGCGCGGACGCCGGTTCGGCGCCCAGAAACGGAACCACCGCTGCGGCGAATCCGACAGCGGCGACGATAACGGTACGGCGGATGCGGCCTGACATTCGACTCCCTCGGTTGGCCAGTGCACGTTGCATGTCGCGGGTGAACGCCAACCCGCGCACCGACGAACCGCCGGAGAACAACTTCCCCGAACGACCGCCCACCGATTACCGGTGAACGGATTTGAGATAGGAATACGAAGAAGTACGCGCACTTTCCGCCACCACCCGGAGGACGATCACCTTGCGCCCCCCGCTTCGGGCCGTCGCCATGCTGGCCGCGACCGCCGCGCTGGTCTCCGCCTGCAACTCCAACGACGACTGGTCCGAGCCACGTCCGGCGCCCAGCGCCCTCGGCACTCTCGGCCCGGGTTTCGTCGACCCCTCCACGAAGCCCGCGCCGGAGGCGACGATCACCCCGCAGCCCGGCTCGTGGGCCGACGTCCACCCGCCGAAGGACTACCGGGTCGTCCTGTTGACCAGCGGTACGGACAACCCGACCAAGGCACTCGTGACGGCGGTCGAGGAGTGGGCCGACGACGAGCACGTCGACCTGAGGACCATCGTCGTCGGCAGTGCGCACGACACCGTTCCCAGCATCGCCAAGGCGATGGAGATGGGCCCGGACCTCATCGTCAGCGCGGGCAACGACCTCATCGACGGGCTCGCGCTGGTCACCCCGAACCACCTGGACGAGAAGTTCCTCGTGGTCGGCGCGGAACTCGCCGAGCCCACCCACAACGTCACGGCTGTCGACTGGGACGGCGCGTCGTTCCGTGGCGAGGGGCTCGGGATGTCCTCCACGTACGACCCGAACTCGTTCACCGCGGACCGGTGCGCCTCGGCCATCCGCGCGGGCGTGGCCGCGGTCCTCAACGACCTGACCGGGATCGTGGTCTGGCTCTGACACACCGGACGGCTCCCACGCTGGTATCCCGGTCGCCGCATCCGTTCGGCTGATTCTCGGGCCGGAAAGACGGGCTGCCGTGGATCGGCCCGGCGTGCGATCCTCTACCGATTGATCATGATCGGGACCGGTAGTGGAGGCAGGGTTTGGGTACCGCTTCGCGCATTCACCGACGGATGGTGTCGCTGGGCGTCGCCGTGACGCTCGTCTGCGGCGCGGCGGTGGGGCTCACCTCCGCCACCGCCACCGCGGCGGCGAGCGCACCGACCGACCTCAAGACCGCCGGTAGTCCCTGCGCCAGCGCCGCCCCGGGGCCGTACCTGAACCCGAAACGCTTCGGCAGCGCCGAGGCCGTCTCGCTACAGGGCACCCACAGCGGTACGCCGCGGGGCGGACGGCAGGCGGACTTCCAGGTGTGGGACGTGACCGACCCGGCACGACCGCAGCAGTGGCTCGTCGAGATAGGCGAGGAGAGCAACACCGTCTACGTCCAACTCGAGGACGAGTCGCGGCAGCTCGACGGGGTCACGTACGCCTGGCGGGTGCGTGTCCTCGACGGCGAGGACGCGTCGCCGTGGAGCAACACGTGCCACTTCACCGTCGACCGCAGCGGAGGCGAGGCACCAACTGTCACCTCGACCGATTACCCGGCCAGCGGTTGGGCCGGCAGCGGCGCGATCGGTGTTCCCGGCACGTTCACCCTGACCTCGGCCTCCGCCGACACCGTCAGCTACCTCTACGAGTTCTACTCCGGCGAACTGCCTGACGAGTACCAGGAATCCACTGTCGACGCTGATGGTCTCGGAGGGCCGGCGGTCGTCACGTTCACGCCCAAGGCAGCCTCTCTCCACTCACTGACGGTCCATGCCGTCGACCGCGCGGGAAACAGGTCCGAACGGGCGGTTCACACGTTCCACGTCAAGGAGACCCGACCGGAGGTCTTCTCCGCCGCATACCCGGAGTCGACACCGAACCAGGATTACAACGTCGGCGTACCGGGTGCGTTCGAGTTCCGGGCCACGGTTGCCGGCACGGCTTCCTTCGCGTGGCAGATCGACGAAGGCGGGCCGTCCGGCACCGTTGCGGCGGATGCCCGCGGGAAGGCGACGGCGATGATCGCCCCGACCCGTGGCGGCCGGCAGACCCTGTACGTCCACAGCGTCATGCACGACGGCACCGCCCACGTTCCGCGCGCCTACGCGTTCGCGGTGGACGACGCCCCGGTTCTCACCGGTGACACGGGTGGGGAGGTGACGATCGGTTCCTCGCTCACCATCCACCTCACCCCGCGCGCGCCGCGGGTGGTGGAGTACCTGTACTGGCCGGAGTACCCGGGCCTGGACGAGCGGCCGGTGGTGAAGAGCACGTTGGCGGCCCGTCCGGACGGCAGCGCCGACCTCGTCTGGACCGCCACCGAGACCCGCCTCGACGGCCTGCGGATCCAGAGCCGGAGCACGGACGGCACCCTGTCCACCCCTCGCTGGCTGAACGTCACGGTCGACGGTGCGGCACCGACCGTGACCCGCACCGGCAGCACCGCGGCCGGCACCTCGTCCACCTTCACCGCGCACAGCTCGATGGCCGACATCGTCGATTACGTGGCGACGCTGAACGACGACGACAGCACGAAACAGGTTCTCCGTCCGTCCGCCAACGGCAAGGTCACCTTCAGCTTCAGCACGATGGTGATCGGCCACAACTACGTGAGCGTCATCGCCCGTAACGCCGCCGGCGTACCGACGGAGAGGGGCACCCAGGTCTGGACGACGACGGACGAGCCCCAGGTCAGTTCCGTCGACTTCCCGGAGAACGGCAGCGGCCGACTCGCCACCGGCACCTTCACCTTCAGCTCGTACCTGCCCGACACCGTCGGCTACCGCTACTCGATGAACAGCGGGCCGGACGTGACCATCCCGGCCCGCGCCGACCGCACCGCGCAGGTGACCTGGACGCCGACGGCCGAGGGCGCCCACCGTCTGCGGGTCATCCGGCTCAGAGCCGACGGCGTTTGGTCCCGAACGTTCAAGGACCACCGGTTCGCGGTCGCCAACGCTGTCACCACTGTCGCGTCCGTCGCTCCGGGCACCGTGCCCTCCGGTGACCTGAGGACGATCACCATCCACGGGACCCAGTTACACCAAGACGACAAGGTCGAGGTAAGCCCCTACCGCACGGTGCCGATCCGGGCCTGGGTGAAGAGGGTCTCGGCGGACCGCCGGACGCTCACCGCCGAGGTGGATCTCAGCGGCGCAGTGCTCGGTCCGGCCACCCTGACCCTGCACCCGTACGGGACGCTCAAGCCGCTGGTCCTGGCCAACGCGTTCACGATCGGCCCACCCCCGCCCCCGCCGATGCAGTCGGTCCGGCCACCCACCATCAGCGGCACGATGGCGGTCCATGGCACCGTCACGGTGGACCCGGGCGAATGGACGCCCAGCGCGCAGCGCTACTCGTACCAGTGGTCTGCGAACGGCGTCAAGATCGGGAACGCGAACGGCTCGACCTTCACGATCCCTGTGGCGCTGCTAGGGCAGCGGCTGACGGTCACTGTCACAGCCAGCCGGGACACTTACACCTCGACCACCGTCACCTCGGCCGCCGTCGTGGTCGACAGGATGATCTGGCTTCCGCGCCCGTCGAAACTCAACCCACGCCCGCCGAAATTCGACCCGGACGCGACGGGGTCGAACCCGCGTCGTCTCCCGACCTGACCGGAACGGACGCGACAGGGCCGGCCTCGCGCTCAGCGCGGGGCAGGCCCTTCGTCCTCGAACTCGTACGTGGTGGTCAGGCCCTCAGGCAGGTCGGGAACCAGGGCGTTGGTGCCGTCGACCACCTGGACGTAGCGCTTGCCCTGGAAGACCGAGTAGCTGCCGTCCGGCACCTGGTCGATCCGGAAGAGCTGCGTCGAGGCGGCGGCATCACACGCCCGCCCGCGTACGCTGCCCGGCGCGGCGTCGTGCACGACGGTCATGCAGATCGGCTCGGCACCGGCGGCCAGCAGGATCCGATACCTGTCGCCCTCGGGGCGCAGCACCCACAGCGCCCGATCGTCGATGCCCTGTTCGGTGGTGGCCCGGATCTGATCGCCGTCGCGGTCGATCGCCAACGTGGCCCCGCGCATGCCGGGCAGCACGATCTGGACCTGCCGCCGGCCACCGAGGATCTCCTGCGGTCCCGCCGAGGCGGTCGCCGACGGGACCACCGGCGGTGCGGCCTGGGTGGCCGGGCCGACGCCGGGCGTCTCGACGGTGTCGCGCACCTGCACCAGTGCGGTGCCGGCGGCGAGGGCCACCACGGCCAGCCCCGCTGCGCCGACGGCCGTCCGACGTCGCCGACGCCGGTCGCTGCGGTGCCGCAACGCCTGTGCCCCCGGCATGGTGGTGACTCGCCGGACCTCGTCCACGATCGCGGTGAGATCGTCGCGCGGATCAGCCATGGGAGGTCTCCTCCTGGTGCGCATCGGTCAGCAACCCGGCCATCGCTCTCCGACCACGGGCGAGGTACGTCTTCACGGTTCCGACGGGGGCCTGCATCTCGGCTGCCACCTCCGCGACGCTGAGGTCGTTGAGGTGGTGCAGCACGACGGCCCGGCGCTCGTTGGCGCTCAGTCGTTGCAGCGCCTGCAACAGCGCGACGTGGTCCTCGTTCAGTCCGGGCACGCCCTGGTCGACAGCGGCCCGGCGGTGTGCGCGTACCCGGTTGAACGCCTTGCGCCAACTGCTCACCGCGATCCGGGAGGCCACCCGGCGGACCCACGCCTCCGGACTGTCCGTCTCCCGCACCGTCGCCCACCGCTGCCAGGCCCGCATGAACGCCTCGGCGACGGCGTCCTCGGCCTCGGCGCGATTGCCGGTGAGCGCGTACACGTGACCCACGACCCGACCCGCACAGGCCGCGTAGAGGGCGTCGAACTCTTCGGCGTCACGCATCCGACCGGTGCCCTCCCCTGCCTCGTCCCCTGGTCACCGCCGCATGGAACTCGCACTGGTGGACCGGTCAGGTCGGCGCGGGGCGCGATTGTGGCCTGTGTCACACCACGGTGATCAACCTGACGACCTGGTCAGGCGTCATCGTGCCGACCCGGGAGACGCCCGTGTCGGAGAGGACGATGTGCGACGACGGCAACGACGCGCCCTGACAGCCGGCGTACTCGCGACCGCGCTGGTTGCGGCGGGCCTGATCGCCCAACCGGCGAACGCGCAGGAGACGCCGACGGCCACGGCCCCCGGCACCCACGGAACCTTCACCCTGATCACCGGTGACCGGGTTTCGCTGGACGCGGCGGGGCGTCCGCAGATCCAGCGCGGGCCGGGTCGGGCCGGCATGCGGTTCGTGAGCAGCCGGGAGGACGGTCACCAGTACGTCATCCCGGTCGACGCGATGCCGCTGGTGCGGGACGGGCGGCTCGATCGACGCCTGTTCGACCTGAGCACGCTCGGCGAGTTCGGCTACGACGACCGTGCAGCCGAATTGCCGCTGCTGGTCGCGTACCCCGAGAACATGGCGGCGCGGGCACGGACCGCGACCACCGGGGGCGCCGGCCGGGTGCGGGCCGATCTCCCGGCCGCGCACGCGCTCGCGGTCCGCGCGGACCCTGACGACGGGGTGAAGCTCTGGACGTCGCTGACCAGTGGTACGCCGTCCGCGCGCACCCTCACCACCGGAATCACCCACATCTGGCTGGACGGCAAGCGCAAGGTCTCCCTCGATCGCAGCGTGCCGCAGATCGGTGCCCCGGCGGCGTGGCAGGCAGGTTTCGACGGCACCGGCGTCACCGTCGGCGTGCTGGACACCGGGATCGACGCCAGCCACCCCGACTTCGCCGGCCACCTCGCCGAGGTTCGGGACTTCACCGGCGGCAACGACCCCGGCGACTCGGTCGGCCACGGCACCCACGTGGCATCAACCATCGTCGGCAGCGGCGCCGCCTCCGGCGGGAGGTACCGCGGGGTCGCACCGGGGGCGAAGCTGCTCGTCGGCAAGGTCTGCGCCACCACCGAATGCCAGGACTCGGACATCATCACCGGCATGCAGTGGCTCGCGCCGCAGACCCGGGTGGTCAACCTGAGCGTGGGCGGCGACGACGCACCCGGCCTCGACCCGCTGGAGACCGCGGTCCAGGAGCTGAGCAACCGGTACGGCACCCTGTTCGTGGTCGCGGCCGGCAACGAGGGGAAGCCAAAGTCGGTCTCCTCGCCGGCCTCCGCCGACGACGCTCTCGCCGTCGCCGCCGTAGACGCCGACGACCAGCGGGCCTACTTCTCCAGCCGGGGCCCGCGCGTCGGCGACAACCACATCAAGCCCGAGATCAGCGCTCCGGGCGTCGACATCGTGGCCGCCGCCCCCGGTGGCGACTACGCCACCATGTCGGGTACGTCGATGGCGACCCCGCACGTCGCCGGCACCGCCGCGATTCTCGCCGGCCAGCACCCGGACTGGACCGGGCCGCAGCTCAAGGCCGCCCTGATGGACTCGGCCAAGCCGACCGGCGAGGACACCATCTACGAGCAGGGCGCCGGCCGGGTGGACATCGCCCGCGCGGTCGCCCAGCCGGTCGCCGCCGACATCGCCGCCATCGACTTTCCGGTGCAGCGCTGGCCGCACGCCGACGACAGCCCGATCACCCAGGTCGTCGGCTACCGCAACACGGGCACCGCACCGGTCACCCTGACGCTGGCCATCGCGCCGGCACCGGCCGGCATGCTCACCGTCAGCCCGGCCACGCTGGTGGTGCCGGCCGGTGGCCGGGCCGAGGCGACGATCACGGTGGACACCCGCGTGGACGCCCCGGACGGCGTCTACCAGGGCGCGCTGACCGCGACCGGTGCCGGCGACCTGCGGGTACGGACGCCCTTCGTGTTGAACCGTGAGATCGAAAGCTACGACGTACGGCTCAACCACACCGGACGCGACGGCAGACCGGCCACCGAGTACACGACAGTGGCGGCGAACCTGACCACCGGCGAGTTCAGCACCCTGCCCGCGACACCGGGCGGCGGCGTCCTGCGGCTGCCCAAGGGGCGGTACGCGTTGTACAGCACCATCCACGAGGGTGCCGTGTCGACACTGCTCGCGCAGCCGGTCCTGGACGTACGCGGCCCGATCACCGAGGCGGTCGACGCCCGCAACGCCAAGCCCATCGCGTTGACAGTGCCGCAGCACGACGCCGCGCCGATCTCGATCAACGTGAGCGCCAACTGGGACGACGGCATGCGCTACCCGGGCGTCCAACTCAGCGGAGTCTCCCTCACTGACGTCTTCTTCGGCCGGCTCGGGCCCGCCGTCGCGGCACCCGAGTTCACCTCGACGCTGGGCGTCGGGCTCGCCCGACCGGGCAGGGACGGCACCTTCCGCAACAGCCCCTACACCTACGACCTGGCGTACGTGGGCAGGGGCGACATGTTCACCGGCCTGACCAGGAAGCTGTCACCGAAGAACCTCGCCACGGTCAGGGCGACCTACCGCAGCCAGTCCACGGCGGCGACGGCCATCCGTTTCCACCGCGCGTCGGCTCCCGGAGGCTCGGGCCCGATCGGGTCGAACACGCCTGTCGACCTGCCGTTCAAGGGCACCGAGTACTACAACACCGACGGCGGCATCGTCTGGACGTCCACGTTCGTCGAGGGGGACAACTCCACGACGCAGGATTCGACCTTCAGGCCGGGGCGTACGTACAGCCAGACCTGGAACGCGGCACCCTTCGGGCCCTCCGTGACCCAGGCACCGACCCTGTCACCCCTGGGGTACGCGGGCCGCGACGGCGACACCATCTCGATCGCGTCGGTGCCCCTGTTCGGCGACGCGACCGGTCGCCCCGCGAGCCGCGACGACCAGCCGGTGCGGTTCCGGCTGCTGCGCGACGGTAAGGAGATCGGCACCTCGGACAGCCCGTGGGCCGAGTTCGCGGTGCCCGCCGGAAAGGCGACTTACCGGCTGGAGGCGACCGCCACCCGAGGCGCACCGGACACGCTGTCGACGTCGGTCTCGGTGGCCTGGACCTTCACCTCGGCGCACACCACGTCGCCGGAGCGGCTGCCTCTGACCACGGCCCGCCCGACGCCAGTGCTCGACGACACCAACACGGCACGGACCGGCCGGATCATGTCGATCCCGGTGGCGCTGGACCGGCAGGCCGGTTCGAAGGCGGCGCCGAACCGCACGCTCGGCGTGTCCGCGTCGTTCGACGACGGCCGGACGTGGGTCGCCCTCCCGGTGATCCGGAACGTCGCGCTGATCAGTCACCCACGACGGGCCGGTTTCGTCTCGCTGCGGTTGACCGCCACCGACACCGCCGGCAACACGGTCACCCAGACGATCCAGCGGGCCTACCGGATCGCCTGACGCATTGCCCGGTCCGGGGTGGCGGCGCCTGGAGCCGCCGCCCCGGACCTTCATCACCTGCACTGATCGCTTGTCGCGGCTGTCGTTCCGCTGCGGTGACCGAGGACACGGTGCACCGACTCCGCTGACAGGGTGGAATCAGAGGTGTGAGCAGAAGGCACCGGCGAGTGACGTCGTGAGGTCCACTCTTTCGACCCGCGATCCGGGTTCGTCCAGCGGCGGCACGACGCCCGCGGCGGACGAACCGAGTCGGGTGACGCCCGCCCATCGGCAGCGCTGGGCGGTGCAGACAATGGCCGTCACGCCCGACGACCAGGTGCTGGAGATCGGTTGCGGTCGGGGAGCAGCCGTCTCCCTGGTCGCCGGCCAACTCACCACCGGCCGGATCGTCGCCATCGACCGCGCCGCGACGATGGTGCGGCTCGCTACCGAACGGAACTTGGGCCACATCGACGCTGGTAGGGCCGAGATCCGGCGAGCAGGGTTCGAGTCGGCCGACCTACCAACCGGCCACTTCACCAAGATCTTCGCGGTGAACGTCAGCCTTTTCTGGTTGGGCGACGCAGCGCAGCAGATCGCTCGGATACGCAGCCTGCTGGCGTCGGGAGGACGGCTCTACGTCTTCGGCGAGCGACCCACCGAAGCGCACGCCACCGCGAACGTCACCGCGACCGAAGCACTGCTCCAAGCCCACGGTTTCGCCACGACCACGTCGAGCGCCACCCGTGGTCAGGGTCAGGTGCTCACCTGTGTCACCGGCACACCGATCCGGTGAGCCTGGGCTGATCGCAGCGTTGACATGAGCCGGGCGGGGGGGGGGGGTGGGCGGGGGGGTGGAGGGCGGCGGGGTGGTCGGCGGCGGGGTGGTCGGCGGCGGGGTGGTCTGGGTGCCGC
>NZ_JBEZEH010000210.1:0-12668 GCF_040648775.1 Micromonospora sp. NPDC049089 | reverse complement strand
CCCACACCCCCCGCCCCCCCACCCGGGCGACGCGGACCTGCTCCACCGGCAGGTCCGCGAACGCGTTGCGCAGCACCAGCACCGCGAACGGCACGCCCAGCGCGATGTGTACCAGAGCCAGGCCCTGGGCCGTACCGGAGGAGAGCACCAGGCCCAGCACCTCGTTGACCGGCCCGGCGATGACCTGGATCGGCACGACGCTGGCCGCCAGCAGCAGCAGCCCGGTGGCCTGCGCGGCCGGCCCGGTCAACCAGGCCAACGGGTACGCGGCCAGCAGCGCCACCACCAGCACCGTGGCGGTCACCGCGCTGGCCAGCAGCAGGGTGAAGCCCAGCGTGCGCCACAGCTCGGTGCCCGTGATCAGGTTGCGGTAGGACTCGCCATTCGGCGGCGCCGACCACCAGCCGCGAGCGGCGGCGTCCACCTGGCCGTGGGCCGACGTGGCGACCAGCACCACCAGCGGCACCAGCCAGGCGATCGCGGCACCCGCCGCGAGCAGCCGGAACACCCGTCGGGGCGGGGCGACCGGGGCGGGCTCCGGTGCCGCCTCGACGCGCGGCGGGGGCCAGGCCTGCCGGACGAAGAGCGCGGCCACCATGATCCCGCCGATCACCGCCACCAGCCACACCACGCCGAGCGCCGCGCCGTCGCCGGTGGTGGTGCCCCCGGACGTCTGCCAGATCCGCAGCGCCAGCACCGAGGCCTCGTCGCGGACCGAACCGGGGGTCATCACCAGGATGAGGTCGAACGTACGGCTGGTGCCCACCGCCACCAACGCGAAGACCACAGCGGTCGTACGCAGCAGCAGTGGCCGCCACTGCGCGTCCCACAGCACGTGACGACGCGTACCGCCGTAGGCGCGGACCGCGTCGGCGAGGCTCTGCGGCACCGCGTCCAGCGCGGAGCGGAAGACCAGCACCGCCAACCCGACCCAGGCCCAGACGAACGCCGACATCAACGCGACGGTGACCATTCCCGGCCCGAGCAACTGCGGGGCGTCCTCGATCGGGCGGCCGGCCAGTCGGGTCGCGACCAGGGTGGCCAGCCCTCGGCTCGGGTCCGGGTCGTACATCAGCCGGAAGGTGACCCCAGTGACGACCAACGGCAACGCCACCGGCACCAGGAGGATCAACCGGACCAGGCCGCCCTCCTGGGAGCGGCGGGACGCGGCGGCGAGCAGATAGCCCAGTGCCGTCACCACCGCCGGCACCAGCAGCGCCCAGAGGACCGTCCGACCGACCACCGCGCCGGTGCCCGGGGCGGCGAGCGCGGTCCGGAAGTGCGCCGCACCGACCCAGCGACCGTCGGTGGTGACGCTGGCGTGCATGGTCCGCAGCACCGGCCACAGCACCAGCCCGCCGAGCAGCACCGCGGCCGGCAGCAGCAGGGCCGACGTGGCCCCCGCCGCCGGATAGGCCCGACCGCGCCGGGCTGGACCGACGTCGTCGAGGACCGCCAGCTCGCCGAGGACCCGCACCTGGCTCATCGGCCGCCTCCCGCGCTGCGGGCCGCTGCGGCGAGCAGGCCGGTGGCCCGGCGGATCGCCTCGCCGGCGCGGACCCCGTCGGTGACGTCGGCGAAGAAGCCCTGCATGATGCGCCAGATGCCGACCCCGTCCGAGCCGGTGAACGCCCCGCGCAGTTGGTCGGAAAGGTCGAAACGCAGGGTGCCGGGGGCCCGCATTTCCGTGGCGAGTTGCTTGCCGACGCCGTCGGTGTAGCTGGTGATCGAGACGTTGGTGTTGGGCGACAGGTAACCGCCTTCGCGTAGCCACGGTTGGAACGAGTCGGCCCTGGCCAGCCATTCGACCAACTCGACCCCGCCCCGGGCGTCGGCGAACGCCACTGCCGCGTCGCCACCGACGATCAGGGGACCACCGCCCGGCTGGGTGCCCGGGAACCGGAACGTGACAGGTGCCTCCGGGCCGCGTCGGAACGGACGAACGACGTCGGCGGTGAAGTCGGCTCCCAGGAGCATCACCGCCCGCTTCGTGTGCACCACCTGGATCACCGACTCCTCGTACTGGGTGAGCAGCGCACGACGGCCGCCACCGACGAACGCGCCACCGATGCTCCACAGCCCGGCGAGGCGGTCCAGGGCGTCGCGTACCGGCGTGTCCTGCCAGTCGGCACCCTGTTGGGCGAGGGCGTAGTAGCTCCCGGGTGCCATGTCGGCCAGAACGTTCTCGAACCAGTCGGTGAGCACCCAGCCGTCCGCGGCGCCGATGGCCAGGGGCGCCGGGCCGCCGTCGCGTCGGGCACGCGCGGCCAACTCCCTGGTCTGGTGGAGGAGTTCGTCCCAGGTGGTCGGCGGCGCGGGCAACATGGAGGGCAGGTGCCAGACCAGCGACTTGTGCGCCGCCTTGACCCAGACGCCGTAACGTTCGCCCTCGGTCATCAGCAGATCGCTCAGCTCGACGCGCACTGCGTAGTCGGTGGACGGGCGCACCGGGCTCAGCCAGCCGCGCTGGGCGTACTCGGTGACCAGGCCGGGGCGCGGCAGGATCGCCACGTCCGGGATGGTGCCGGCGAGGTGTCGGGCGCGCAGGAACGCGTCGATGTCGTTGCCGGCGCTGATCACCTGCACCGGGGCGGGGTAGCCGGCGACGACCCCGCGGAACCGGTCCAGCTCGCTGGTGCTCCACACCACGGCGACCTGCACCGACCGGGTTCCGCCGGAGCAGCCGGCGGCCAGGGTGGTGGCGCCCGCGGCGACGGCGCGCAGCAGCGTACGGCGACCCACCCGGGCGGCCGGCCTCATCGGGCCGCCTCGCTCGGCTCGGTGACCAGCTCGTGCCGCACCGGTATCTCGGCCAGGGTGGCCGGGTCGGCGGTGCAGACCAGCACCGCCACCCCGGGGGCGTCCGGCGGCGAGAGGCGAGGCATCAGATCACCGAGGCGGCTGTCGCCCGCCGAACCGGCCGGCAGGTCGACCACCAGCACCTCCGGCAGGCAGGCCGCCGCTCGGGCGAGCGCCACCCGGAACCGCTGGGCGTCGGAGATCTGGTGCGGCAGCAGGGCGAGGGAGAGCGCCAACTCGAGCCGGTCGACCACTGTGGCCGTCCAGTCGTTGGCCACCTCGTGCACCCGTTCGCGTTTGCGCTGGCCGTACTCGATGTTGCGCCGCACGGTGAGCTGCGGCAGCAGCGCGCCACCGGCGGGCACGTAGCCGATCTGCCGGCGCGGCGGCGGCAGGCTGGTGACGTCCCGGTCGCCGACGAGGACGCGGCCGGTCACCGGCGGGGCCAGCCCGGCCAGCACCCGGGCGACCGCCGTGCCGAACCGGGGCGGCGCCACCAGGGCGGCAAGTGTGCCGGCGGGAACGTCGAGGGTCACCGGCCCGGTGCCGGGGACGGCGACCAGTGCGCGTAGCCGTAACGTGGCCCTCACCTCCGGTGACCATTGATGACCGTCCCAGGGTGGCACACCGTGCCGACAACCGACGCCCCCGGCCTTTCCACTGTGGAGACGGTCGGAGCTGTTCAGGAGGGGGAGTAGAGCGCGGCGAGCCCAGCCGCCGTGGCGGCCAGCCGTTCGCGCAGCGCCACCGGGGTCAGTACCTCGACGTCGGCACCGAGGCGCAGCAGGTCACCGTGGGCGTGGGTGAGCGACTCGATGGGCAGCACCGCTGTCACCCACCCCCGCGCGTCCGGTGGCCCGGCGCTGCTGTCCATCGCTGTCACCACCGGATCGCTGCCGATCTCACGCAACCGCTGCCGCCCGGCGGGGGAGAGCCGGACGTGGGCCTCGTCGCGGTGCAGTCGGGCCCGGAACTGCACCACGTGCGCCCGCCACCAAGACGGCAGGTCGAAGTCGTCCGGGCGGTCGAACTCCTGCGCCAGCGGGGTCAGCGCGAGGATCTGGTTGACCCGGTAGGTCGCCGGCGCGCCCCGGCCGGGCTGGTCGGCCACCACATACCAACGGCCGCCCTTGAGGACCAGGCCGTACGGCTCCAGGACCCGGGTCACCTCGCCGTTCCAGCCGCGGTAGCGCACCTCGACGCGGTGCTGGCGCCAGACCGCCTCGGCCGTGCGGGCCAGCTCGGGGGAGGCGTCGCCATCCGCGTACCACCCGGGAGTGTCCAGGTGGAAGCGTTGTTGCAGTCGGGTCGCCCGGTCGCGCAGCGGCGCGGGGAGCGCGGCGTGCAGCTTGAGTTGCAGCGCCGCCACCACGTCGCCGTAGCCCAACTCGTCGGCGGGGCCGGGCAGGCCGGCGAGGAACAGCCGGTCGGCCTCCTCGGCGGTCAGCCCGGTCAGTCGGGTCCGCCAGCCGTCGACCAGTTGGTAGCCGCCGGCGTGCCCGGCCTCGCCGTAGAGCGGGATGCCGGCGGCGTGCAGCGACTCGACGTCCCGGTAGATGGTGCGGGGGGAGACGGCCAACCGCTCGGCGAGCTGCGCGGCGGTCAACCGTCCGTGCGACTGGAGCAGCAGCAGGACGGAGAGAAGTCGAGAGGCCCGCACTTCACTGACACTAGTTGTCAGGGGACCCGTCCTACCGTCCCGGCATGGCATTTCGCGACAAGGAACTACGAACGCCCGGGCCAGTGCTGATCGGCGGCCGGCAACTCAAGCGCTACCACATGGACCAGCCCGAGCGGCCGATCGAACCCGAGGTGGAGAAGGCCGCGTACGACCTGCTGCCCGACCTGCTGGCCGACGTCGTCGACGACGGCACCCCGGCCGCCGGGTGGGTGGTGCTGCACCGGGGCGCGGACACCGGCGCCTACCTGCTGGCGTACACCTGGGTGTGGGACAACGCGCTGGAGATCCGTGTCGCCGCGGCCGGGCAGCCGGCGCTGGACTGTCCCGACGACGACCCGGCACACTTCGTCCACCTACGCCGCCCGGCGGTGGGCTGCGTCTGGGAGTTGGCGGTTCTGGAACACGAGCGGGCCGCCTGGGTCCGGCACATGCTGCTGCCGGAGAGTCCGAATCTGACCGATTATCTGCGTGACACGCGAGCGGAAGGGCCGGTGGGCCGCTGATGGGCGACTTCGACTTTTTTGTGGGCACCTGGAACGTCGTCAACCGGCGGCTGCGCGAGCGGCTGGTCGGCTCCGACGAGTGGGAGGAGTTCCCCGGGGTGTCGGTGGCGCACGGCTTCTTCGCCGGCGGCGGTCACTTCGACGAGATCACCTTCCCGACCAGGGGATCCGCCGGCGCCACGATCCGGGTCTTCGATCCGGCCCGGCAGGAGTGGTCGATCTACTGGACGAGCAGCGACACCGGGGTGCTGGGGCTGCCGCCGATGGTGGGCCGCTTCGTCGACGGGGTCGGCCACTTCTACGCCGACGACCAGCACGAGGGGCGTCCGGTCCGGTGCCGGTTCATCTGGTCGGGCATCAGCGCGACCACCGCCCGGTGGGAGCAGGCGTTCTCGGTCGACGGCGAACAGACCTGGGAGACCAACTGGATCATGGAGTTCACCCGAGCGTCGGACTAGTGGTCTCGCGCTGACGTCCGGTGGGTGATCCGTGAGCGACGTCAGGTCACCGGCGTGCTCGGGCCCGCGTCGCGGCGGCGCAACAGGATGGTCAACGCCACGAGGACGACCAGCAGGGCCGCCATCGCGTACACCGGGGCCGGACCGAGCGGTGCGAGCAGTGCCAGCAGCGCGACGACCGGGAAGGCGACGACCACCGCGCCGTGCTGCTGGCGGCGCACGTGCAGCATCCAGACCGTGAGCAGGAAGACGGCGATCGGGACGGCCAACGCGTACCCGGCGACCCTTCCCGAGATGTGCGCGAGGTGCCGCTCGTGGTCCACCGACACGCTCAGACCCGCGCCGACCGCGGCGACCGCCGCGAAGATCAGGTAGTGGCCGTAGCCCCAGACCAGCGTGTACGGCATGCGGTCGGGCGCGTCGATGGGCCGGTCGAAGTAGAGCCACCACAGGGCGAACACGATCACGGCGGCCGCAGCCGCCAGGGACCAGAGGTGACGGTCGCCGGCGTCCACTCCGGTCTGGATGGCCACCGACGTGGCCAGCACCACGTCCCCGAGCACGATCAGGGTGAACAGCCCGTACCGTTCGGTGATGTGTCGCGGATGCCAAGGGGTCATGCCCGGGCGCTCGGCCACCGCCGGCACCAGCAGGTCGGCCACGACCAGCAGTAGCAACGCCGCGGTCCCCCACGCCTGCGGCAGGGCCAGTCGGAGCAGCCAGCCGATCTGGACGACGGTGACTCCGACCGCGTACCGCCGGGCCGCCGGGCGGTGCGCCGGGTCACCGGCGGCGGCCCGGCACCACTGCACGACGAGCGCGATCCGCATCACCACGTAGCCGTACGTGATGACGCTGAAATCGCCGTCGTTGAACGCGCGAGGCACGCCGGCCGCGATGATCAAAGCGCCGGCGATCTGCACCAGCGTCGCGATCCGGTAGAGGTCGTCGTCAGTGTCGTAGGCCGAGGCGAACCAGGTGAAGTTCATCCACGACCACCAGATCGCGAAGAAGACCAACAGGTACCTGGTCAGCGCGTGGCCGAGCTGATCCTCGGAGACGGCGTGGTGCAGGCTGGCGGCGGCCTGCGACACCGCCACCACGAAACACAGGTCGAAGAAGAGCTCCAGCGGCGTGGCCGTGCGGTGCGGCTCGTCGCGACGACGGGGCCGCATCGGCCGGTAGAACGGCCGCACCGACCGGGGCTGGGTCACCGAAACTCCTCAGACCACCTGTCGGGTCAGCCGCGCCGACGGCAGTGGGTCAGCCCCTCCAACACCAGGGTCAGCCCCGCGCCGATCAGCCAGACGTCCTTGGCCAGCCCTGCGCCCTGCTGGGTCGGGCGAATGCTGCCGGGTTCGCGCATCCCCGGCGTCTTCAGGTAGAGCTGCACCAGGCCCGCGCCGAACGCGGTCAGGCCGAGCCCGGCCAGGGGCGCCGGGACGAACGGCGCGAGCAGCGCGGCCCCCAGGGCGATCTCCGAGTACGACAGCAGCTTGGCGAATCGCGTCGGCTCCAGTTGACCGAGCTGGGGCATGGCGGCTACCGCCATCCCGTGCAAGCCCTCCGCGGCGGTCCCCTCCAGAGTGCGCTTGCCCAGACCCGAGTTGAGGAAGTAC
Source organism: Micromonospora sp. NPDC049089 (assembly GCF_040648775.1). Classification (NCBI taxonomy): domain Bacteria; kingdom Bacillati; phylum Actinomycetota; class Actinomycetes; order Micromonosporales; family Micromonosporaceae; genus Micromonospora; species Micromonospora sp. NPDC049089. The sequence goes on along the minus strand of NZ_JBEZEH010000210.1, from coordinate 5,608 downwards.
GCGCCGATGCTGACCCGTAGCGGCAGGTGCGCGAATTTCATTGTCACTCCCGTTGGCCGTGGTCGAATGCGGCCCGCGTACCCCGCACCGCCCGCGATAACCCGCCGGGCCGGCTGGGCTGGCCGTGGTGGTCGCGGTAGGTTCGCCAGGGGCCCACCGCCGAGCCCGTGGCACACCCGCCCACCTCGGCACGCGGCCCCGCCGCAGACCACCAGCAGGAGGCGAAGTGAGCCAGGAAGTCCGGGGAGTCATCTCCCGCAGCAAGGGCGCACCGGTCGAGGTCACCACCATCGTGGTGCCCGATCCCGGGCCCGGTGAGGCGATCGTCCGGATTCAGTCGTGCGGGGTCTGCCACACCGATCTGCACTACCGCGAGGGTGGCATCAACGACGACTACCCGTTCCTGCTCGGTCATGAGGCGGCGGGCATCGTCGAGCAGGTCGGCGAGGGCGTCACCGACGTCGCCCCGGGTGACTTCGTCGTCCTCAACTGGCGCGCGGTCTGCGGCGTGTGCCGCGCCTGCCGTCGCGGGCGGCCCTGGTACTGCTTCAACACCCACAACGCCACCCAGCGGATGACCCTCACCGACGGCACCGAACTCGCCCCGGCTCTCGGCATCGGGGCGTTCGCCGAGAAGACCCTGGTGCACGCCGGGCAGTGCACCAAGGTCGACCCCGCGGCCCGACCCGCCGCCGTGGGCCTGCTGGGTTGCGGGGTGATGGCCGGGCTGGGTGCGGCGATGAACACCGGAAACGTCACCAGGGGCGACTCGGTCGCGGTGATCGGCTGCGGCGGCGTCGGGGACGCGGCGGTCGCCGGTGCGGTCCTCGCCGGCGCCACCACGATCGTCGCTGTGGACACCGACAGCCGCAAGCTCGACTGGGCCCGCAAGTTCGGCGCCACGCACACAGTGAACGCGTCCGAGACCGACCCGGTCGAGGCGATCCGTGCCGCCACCGGTGGCTTCGGCGCCGACGTGGTGATCGACGCGGTGGGCCGACCGGAGACGTGGAAGCAGGCGTTCTACGCCCGCGACCTGGCCGGCACCGTGGTGCTGGTGGGCGTACCGACCCCGCAGATGCAGATCGAGCTGCCGCTGCTGGACGTCTTCGGACGGGGCGGCGCGCTCAAGTCCAGCTGGTACGGCGACTGCCTGCCCAGCCGGGACTTCCCGATGCTCACCGAGCTGTACCTGCAGGGCCGGCTCGACCTGGACGCGTTCGTCACCGAGGAGATCGCGCTCGACCAGGTCGAGAACGCCTTCGACCGGATGCACCACGGCGACGTGCTCCGCTCGGTGGTGGTGTTCCCGTGACCGCCCGCGTCGACCACGCGGTCACCTCGGGCACGTTCTCCCTCGACGGGCAGACCTTCGACGTGGACAACAACGTCTGGGTGATCGGTGACGACCGCGAGTGCGTCGTCCTGGACGCGCCCCACGACGTGGCGGCGATCCTCGCCCTGGTGGGCGACCGGCAGGTCCGGGCGATCCTGGCCACCCACGCCCACGATGATCACGTACGGGTGGCGCCCGAGCTGGCCGAGGCCACCGGCGCGCCGGTGCTGCTGCACGCCGCCGACCGGGTCCTCTGGGACATGGTCCACCCGCACCTGCCGCCCAACGGCGAAGTGCACGACGGGCAGAGCATCGAGGTGGGCGGCACCACGCTGCGGGTGCTGCACACCCCCGGGCACAGCCCCGGGGCGTGCAGCTTCCACGCGCCGGAGTTGGGCGCGGTGTTCACCGGCGACACGCTCTTCGCCGGCGGGCCCGGCGCGACGGGCCGCTCGTACAGCGACTTCGACACCATCGTCCGGTCGATCCGCACCCGTCTGCTGACGCTTCCCGCGGAGACGGTCGTGCACACCGGCCACGGCGACGACACGACGATCGGCGCGGAGGCACCGCACCTGCAGGAGTGGCTGGACCGCGGCCACTGAGCCCAGCACACCGGCCAGCTGTGCGCGGTCGACGGGCTCAGCGTTCGTCGGCCGCGCCCAGCACCGGTTTGACGTCCAGGATCGGGGTGCCGTCGAGGGCCTCCAGGTCGGTCACCTCGACGCGCAGCCCGTCCACCGTCAGGACCCGCACCCGGTGCAACCCGATCGGGTTGGGCCGGTGCGGTGAGCGGGTGCTGAACACCCCGGTCTCCGGACGGTTCGCGTCGCCGCGTGGGTGCACCGCGAGCACGTCGCGCCGGGCACGGTCCAGCCAGGTCAGCACCAGCAGCTCCGTGCCGACGCGCAGATCACGCAGGGCCTGGTCGACCCGCGCGTCGAAGATCAGCCACGCCGCCGGCGCGCCCTCGTCGCCCTGCCGTGGCGCGCTCGCCGCGTCGGTCAGCGGCGAGGCGACCCGCCCGACCGGTCGCAGCAGGTACGTGTCACCGCTCGCCGTCTCGACCATCGTTGCTCCCCTCTGGACGGCCCCAACCTAACCTCGCCCGGCGCTAGGATCTTGAACATGGCCGCCGACTCGCCCGTCCCCGCCGTCCGTCAGTTGCGCCTCGTGGTGGAGGCCACCGACCACGAGGCCGCCGTCGCGTTCTTCCGCGACGCGCTGGGCCTGCCGGAGGAGGCGGCGTTCAGCGGCGTGGGGGACGCTCGGGTGGTGATCCTGGACGCCGGCCGCGCCACGCTGGAGATCGCCAACCCCGCGCAGAAACGCCTGATCGACGAGGTTGAGGTGGGCCGGCAGGTCGCGCCGCGCATCCGGGTGGCCTTCGAGGTGGACGACACGGAGGCGACGACCGCCCGGCTGGTGGCCGCCGGCGCGGGCGAGATCGCGCCGCCGACGCGTACGCCGTGGCAGTCACTCAACTCCCGCCTCGACGCGCCCGCCGGGCTTCAGATCACCATCTTCCAGGAACTCCTCGGGCCGAACGAGGGTGTCGGGACGCGCGATGCGGGGCCCGCAGGTGACGGCGACAACTAACTCCGGCGGCGGGCGGACTGCGGTCCTGATCCGGTCGGGACCTTCCAGCACCCCGCCGCGACGGCGCCTTCTCCTCGGCTAGGGCGAGCCGCACGGCTGCCTGACCCACCGTGCTGGTCTCGACACTCACTCACGGTAGCGACAAACCGCCAGCTGCCTGCCTCCCCAACACCCCGCACGGACCTTTGCTCTGCTTACCTATCTGCACCACGTCCCGTCAGCTGCGCATACGCCCTTTCCGCCAGCTACCGCGGTCCGTCCTCGTGGTCACGAAACGTGGCCGGTGCGTATAGGTAAGCAGAGCAAAGGCTGACGTCCGCACATCGCTCTCGCGCTCCGAGAACACCCCCGTGTCACGCCCGTCCGGTCTGATGCCGGCAGGGCCTCGGTGTCCGACTCTGCGCGTGACCAGGGCCGCAGCCTGCAGGGGTTTGGGCAATTCCGGAATGCCCGACACGTGAACCCGGTTGTGTCCCCCGTACCGCCGGAGCCCAAACCCTTTTCCGCGGTCATCTCCCGAGGAGTGTTCACCCCGGAGCGCTCCGCACGATCGAAAGGGCAACCATCGTGAAGGTCGACTTCACTCGATGGCTCCCCGCCATCGCTAAGGACTCGTACCGCAAGACCGCGCTGAGCGTGGCGGGTGTGGCTGCTCTCGGTGGTCTGGCCCTCGCGCCGACCGCGGTCGCCGCACCGGTCACCTCCGGACCGCACCAGGGCGCCGTCGCCGCCATCGACCGCGCCACCGGAAAGGCCGCCACCACGGCCCGCCAGGACGACCAGCCCGTCGAGTCGGGCCTCACCACCGGCTCCGCCACCGGCAAGCCGCTGGCCGGCAAGCCGAGCCGAGCCCAACTGATCCCGCACGGCATCGAGGGCGCACAGTCGCGCGTACCGCTCGACGACGCGCAGTTGGCCAACGCCCGGGCAATCGTCGACGCCGCCAAGAAGACCGGCGTCGGTGACCGGGGCGCGGTGATCGGCGTCGCCACCTCGTTGCAGGAGTCGAAGCTGTACAACCTCGGCCACCTCGGCGCGTACAACGACCACGATTCGCAGGGCCTGTTCCAGCAGCGTCCGTCGTCCGGTTGGGGCACGCCCGACCAGATCACCGACCCGGAGTACGCCGCCACGGCGTTCTTCACCGCACTCAAGAACGTCGGCGGCTGGCAGGACCTGCCGCTGACCGCCGCCGCGCAGACCGTGCAGGTCTCCGCCTTCCCCTACGCGTACGCGCAGTGGGAGGAGCAGGCGGCGGACATCGTCCAGCAGATGTGGTGACACCCGCACACGAGGCCGGCCGGCTCCCTTCGACGGGAGCCGGCCGGTTCTGTGTGTCCGGGTACCTCAGCAGGCCGGGTAGAGGCGGCGGGTGCCGACCCCGGCCGCGTACGCGTCCCGGTCGCTGAACCGGCAGCCGTAGTCGGGTCGGGCCACCGCCGCCGGGTCGGTCACGGTGTCGCCGGCCGGGCGCTTGCCGGTGCGTACCCAGGACACCAGGTCGTCCCAGGCGGTGCCGGCCTCCGCCGGGGTGAACTCGCAGTGCTGCGTCGCCCGGATAGCCCGCTGAACCACCAGCCTGCTGCGACCGTTGCGCGCCACGTCGGTGGCGTACGCCTGCTCCATGCTGAACGGTACGAACAGGTCGCCGAGACCGTGCAGGCTGAGTACCGGCGCGGTCGGGCGGCCGGCGATGCGCGGCACCTCGGTCAGCGTCGGCAGCAGCCGCTGCCGCAGGTTCTCCGGGGCGACCCGCTGCACCGTCGCGTTGATGTTCACCGGGCTGTTCGGGGTGTAGCGGGTGAGCAGGTTGGTGGACAGCTGGCCGGGCCGCTGGGCGGGGGAGTTGCCGCTCCCGGTGGGCACGCTGATCGAGAAGAGGAAGTCCTTCCAGACCGCGAATGCCGCGTCGGCGCCGGGACGCGGCCCGCCGGAACGGTTCACCGTGATCGCCCGCAGCTGCTTGCCCCGGTCCGTTGTGGTGTCCGGCCCGGTGGGGGTCAGCCCGGCCAGACCGAGCGCCACCTGGATGCGGGGCACCGCGTTGGTCAGATAGTCGGCCGGCGTGGGATACGCCGGCACCCCGGAAAGTGCCTGCGCGACCAGGTTGTAGTCCAGGTAGAAGTCGAGCAGCGTCTGATCACCGAGCACCCCGCACATCGGCAACGCGCCGTCGTAGAAGCCGGGGTACTGCTCCAGTGAACGACCGATGACGTACCCACCCATCGACACCCCGGCGACGTAGGTGTGCTGCGGTCGGCGGACCGTCCGCCCGAAATGGTCGGCGAGATCCTTCGTTCCCAGCACCCCCGAGCGGATGTCGAAGCCGTTCCGGTCGTACGAGGACGACGCCCACGCGTACCCCTGCTCCAGCACGCGCTGCCGCAGCCCGAAGGCCGGCGGTTCCGGCGAGAGCACAGTGCCCTGGCCGCGGTAGCCGTGCGCCCACAACACCAGGTCGCCGTTCCACCGGGCGGGGACCTCGATGATGTACCCGGCGTGGCGGTGCACGCCCTGGCGTACCGTCGTCGGCCGGCCGCCCACCACCAGCGGCGCCAACGGCGGATTCTCGATGGTGTAGCCGGGCAGTGGCTCGCCGCCCCTCGCGTCGCGGCGCCGGGGGCGGGGGGGGGCGCCGCGCCGGCCCGGCCCCCCGCCGCGGGGGGGGGCGGC